>CAMFOZ010000203.1 GCA_945971245.1 uncultured Lactobacillus sp. | reverse complement strand
CTATTGAGCACATCCTGCATGGCCTTGGCCGAGTGTTTCATCTTAGTTAGTTCATCATCAGTGAGTGGATATTCGATCACCTGACCGATTCCCTGACTGTTAATCACTGCCGGTGAACCAAGGTAGATGCCGTCGATGCCATACTGTCCCTCCAGGGGAGCGGAGATTGGCAGAACGACATTCTGATTCTCGATAATGGCACTGGTAATGTAGGCAAGGCATTTGGCAACCCCGTAGAAAGTGGCCCCCTTGTTGCTGATGATTCGTCCGCCAGCCTGGTGGACATCGTCTTCAATTTCTTCCTTATCCTGGTCGCTAAGCTGGACCCGTTCGGCGAGGGGCTTGCCATTAATGGTGATCTCATTGAAGGCGGCAAACGAGGTGTCACCGTGTTCGCCGAGAATCTGGGCGTCGACAGCGTTAACGGAGAGGTGAAGGCGGTGACTGAGGAGGATTCGTAACCGCATCGAGTCCAGCGAGGTCCCAGTACCGATAACCCGCCCCTTAGGAAAACCACTAATTCGCTGGGTGAGGGTAGTCAGAATATCGACCGGGTTGCTGGAAATGACAAAGATACCTTTGAAGCCGGCGGCCACGATTGGGTCAACAATCGTCTTCAGAATGGCCGCGTTCTTATTGACCAGGTCCAGCCGCGTTTCACCAGGTTTTCGTGCTACCCCGGCGGTGATCACTACAACATCGGCATTGTGCGCGTCCTGGTAATTACCAGCCACTACCCGAACCGGGCTAGTCAGTGGGGTGATGTCGGCAAGGTCAACGGCATCCCCGGTGGCCTTCTGCTGGTTACGATCGACGATGACTAGTTCATCGATTTCGTTGGTTGACTGGAGTAGTGAAAAGGAGAAGGCGGAACCCACCGCACCATCACCGACGAGGACAACCTTATGAGTGTATTCATCAAGCATTTTGGTTTTCTTCCTTCTTTCCTAATTCAGCTTGAGCGGCCCAGTGGTTGATTGGGCCAAATTTATGACCAACCGTCAGCGGATTAGCAATTGCCGCGTAGACCGCATCCTTTGCTCGCCGGACCGCAGTCGCAACGTCTTGTCCTTTGGCAAGCTCAGCGGCGATGATGGCCGAGAAAGCATCCCCGGTACCATTGAGGCGGCTAGTCTGGATAAACGGTTTGGACATCCAGAAGTGGTGACCGTCTTCTAAGAGAACCAGGTCGTCAACGGTATCTTGGGCATCATCACTGTGTGCCCCCTTGACAACAACGTTCTTGGCCCCCATTTCATGTAGGCGTTGAGCTGCGGTGAGCTGGTCCTGGCGACTAGTAATCTTCATTTCGGCCAGTTTTTGGGCCTCGTAGAAGTTTGGGGTGATGACCGTGGCTAAGGGGATGATTCGCTCCCGGAAGAGCTCGTAAGCTGACTGGGCCAGCAGCATTGCGCCATGTTTGGTGATGATGACCGGGTCGACTACCAGGGGGCCAAACGTTTTAGGATTATAATGGTCAGCCACGACGTTGACCACGTCATCATTAGCCAACATGCCAGTCTTAGCCGCACTAATGGTGAAGTCCCGGGCTAACTGGTGGAACTGTTCGGCGATGAATTCTTTCGGCATAACCTGCTGGGCGGTGATGTCATACGAATTGCCGGCGACCGCGGCGGTGAGAATGCCGTGCCCATAGACGCCATCGACGAAGAAGGCGTGGAGGTCGGCGGGCATCCCCGCGCTACCATCCGAGTCGTGGCCCGCAATCGTTAATGCTTGAATATTCTGTTGTATCATTCACATCATCCTTTCACCATTTCTTAATACTTTGATTTTAGCATATAATTACTACGGGTAGGTCGATCAACGATTTTCCTTGTAATTAGATTAGATTTTGTTATAATAAAACAGTGTTAGCTGATGATCAAGGAGTAGTAGTAATCACGTGCTTTACAGCGATCCTATGATGGTGTGAGTTAGGAATGCATTGATTACGAAGGCGTGCCTTGTAGGCATAGTTTAATAATTAAGAGTGGAATTCTAATTCAATTAGAGTGGTACCGCGGGAAATGAACTCGTCTCTAGTAAGTTACTGGCTTATTAGGGACGTTTTTTGATATAAGGAGGAATACTATGGACGAAAAGCAAAAAGTTGCAACTGCGCTTTCAAAAGCATTACCAGAGATGGACATTGCTGACATCACAGACAAGATTGAACGGCCAAAGGATGCCAATAATGGTGACTACGCCTTCCCAACATTCTTCTTGGCTAAGACCCTGCACAAGGCTCCCCAGATGATTGCCAGTGAACTGGTTGAAAAGATCGATCAAGCTGGCTTTGACAAGGTGGTTGTCGCCGGCCCATACATCAACTTCTTCCTGGACAAGGCTGAGGTTGGTTCCGATGTCTTGAAGGAAATCTTGAATGACCCAGAACATTACGGTGACTTGGACCTGGGTCACCAAGCTAATGTGCCGATCGACTACTCTTCACCTAACATTGCTAAGCCAATGGGGATGGGGCACCTGCGTTCAACCATGATTGGTGAATC
>CAMFOZ010000202.1 GCA_945971245.1 uncultured Lactobacillus sp. | reverse complement strand
GGCCAGTGGCCGGAAGATGGAATTGTACTCTGACCGGAATGGTCTGGTAATGTACACCATGAACTCCGACGACAAGGCCGTTTACAACCACGGTCAGGTTCACCCACACCTCGGTATTGCCATGGAAGCACAGACCTTGCCGGATGCTCCACACCACCCAGAATTTGGTGATATCACCCTGCGGCCAAACGAAGAAAAGACGTACACCATCAAGTGGCACGTTGAATATTAAAACCGTTGATCATACTGCTAAATAAACAACTCCTATACCAAATAAGCGCTCCTAGCTTAATTGCCAGGGGCGCTTATTTGAGCTCAACCCGAAAAGATCACCAGGCCATGAGCGGTCTGGTGATCTTCTTAATTGGTATTAAAGATTTTTATCTTGAACGATCTTAGTCTGCCGCGTTGCGTCCACCGTCAGCTTCTGGTTCAGCTTCTTGAAGGCATTCTGTGCATAGTCGGCATTCTGTTGGTTGCATTGTGTCAGGTAGTCAGCAACCTGGTCACTTGGCAGCGATTCAGCCTGCTTATCAGACTGGGCCAGGTTCTGGTCAAGCTTCTTTTGAACCCGCTTTTGAACAGGCACAACGTCCTTGTTGATCAGCTTGTTCTTGTATGGGTCGGTCAGTACCCGCGTCATCTTGTAAGTCCAGTAAGCAGAGGTGTTGTCTGGCTTATCGGTCCCCTTCTGGTAGTTAGCAGGGGTGTTGGTGATGTTCGTGTAGAACGGTACGTAAACGCTCGTGGCTGGTGAGGCCATTGCTAACCATTGAATCCCGGCGATGTCGCTTGGCACATTGTTACGGATTTGCAGAACATGGGATTCAACATCCGTTGGCACGTTGATTGGCCGGTAACCGCCAACCCACTTACCGTTGCTGTCGTACTTGGTGCCATTAAAGTGAGAACTCAGGACCTTCTGAACTTTAGCAACAGAGATCTTCTTATCAGGCTTCATGAACATCGTGAAGTGCTTCTGGTCAATCGACTGCTTCTTACTTGGAGTCAGGATTCGTTGACCATCCCATACCCGTGGCCGGTTGTAAGTGGCATCTTCCTTGTTGTTTGTCCCGAAGGCTTCGGCAAAGTTAACCTGGTGGCTGTTAACGTAGCCATTCAGGTGGTGCTTCTTAACGAAGGATACCATGTTCTTGGAGGCCATGTAGTTACCCTTCTTGGTATCAACGTTACCGATCATCGTCTGGTTTGGAATAACTGCGTACTTATCGTTTGGTACCCGGACCGCAGCCCAGTGGTGGCCGGAGACAATTTCCATGTACCAGATGGAGTTCTTGTCGCTGAAGATTACCCCGTTGTTCTCAGCGGAACCCTTGGTCTCAATAATGTGACCAAGACGCTCAACCCCACCACGAGCGGAGTGAACGTATGGCAAAATAACATCCAGCATGGATTGCTCTTCCAGGCCATTCTTAACAAACGGATCAGCCTTTTGGGCCTTCTTATTGGTGGTCCCGGACTCGGTGGCACTCATTGCGACGTTGCTGCCGTTGATCCCGTCCTCACCAAACTGGTCCTGGCCATCAACCTGCTGCCAGTCTGGCGTACTTGTATAGCGCTGCTGGTCAGCTGGCAGGTCAATCGTGAAGTGGTTGTCTTTAGACTCATATTGAGTTGGGCCATTGCTGTTAGCATCATGGAAAATGTAATGCTTGGCCCAGGCCGTATCGGCATCTTCGTTCCGCGCGATCATCGTGGAACCATCCGTACTAGCCTTCTTACCAACAAGAACCGTGGTACAAGCACTGGCTGTGCTGACGGTCCCCATTACCATGCCAAACGTCGCCAGTCCTACTAAACACTTAAAGCGGTTTATCATCGTTATTACCTCCCTAATGGTAACGCTTTCAGTCACACTGTTAAGATACCATTGCTCCTGGACAGAATCAATTAAATGGCCAACAACAAGACAATTTAGCGTATATCATATACATTCACGATGATAATACTAGGTTTTACTTCCCATGCATTGGTATATAAATTCGCTTTTTCACAATCCTGAGAAAT
This sequence comes from uncultured Lactobacillus sp., assembly GCA_945971245.1. Lineage (GTDB taxonomy): Bacteria > Bacillota > Bacilli > Lactobacillales > Lactobacillaceae > Limosilactobacillus. Next base: position 494 of record CAMFOZ010000202.1, on the reverse strand, counting down.
ATTATTCAACCGTAAAATTTCACAACAAATGTAAAAGTTATCATTTGTTGTGAAAGTGAACTACTCGGCCATAAATGACCGAGCTTCTGGGAACACGAAGTAGTATTTAGGCTGTTATATCAGTATTCTGAAAACCTAACTTACAGAACTCCGCTCTTTTACCATGGCTAGTCCCTAACCAACGGCTTTTAGTCCTTTATGAAGAATATTAACTGCCGCATTAATATCCCGATCGTAATGCGTACCACATTGTGAACAAGTCCATTCACGGACTGCTAAAGGCTTCGGCCCGCTATGATACCCACAGTTGGAACAGACTTGGCTGGTATAGTTCGGCTTGACGGTAATTAGCTTTTTACCGTACCAGGCACATTTATACGCCAACATGGTCCTAAACTCATACCAGCTGGCATTGGCAATCGCTTTAGCTAAGTGATGGTTTCGTTGCAGATTCTTGGCTTTCAAATCTTCAATGACAATCACGTCATACTGCT
>CAMFOZ010000201.1 GCA_945971245.1 uncultured Lactobacillus sp. | reverse complement strand
AGGGCCGGCTGCGAGATGTGAAGCCGGTGGGCCGCGCTTGAGATATTCCCCTCCCGGACGATTTCGATAAAGTAACGCAGTACCCGGATATTCATTATCCTTCCTCCTTACATAACTTTTTATTATGTTTATGCATTTAACATAAGTATTTCACATTTCAATTTTATCTCATTAGAATAAAATCAACAAATACATTTAAGGAGGCTCACCATGGTAACAAACAAAACCCTGAACCCACAGCAGATTGCTGATCTGGATGAGATTATCGAACATAACCAGGAACTGATACAGGAGCTCAATACCGGCGCCCATTCACCGGCCGAAATTCGGGAAGCAGTTGCCCGGTTAACCCAGCAGGAACTAGATCCGTCGGTCGAGATTCGTCTGCCCTTTTACACCGACTTTGGCCGCAACATCCACATTGGCAAGCGCGTCTTCATCAACAACGGTGCTACCTTCACCGACCTCGGCGGTATCTACCTGGCCGACGATGTCCTGATCGGTCCCAATGCAACCCTGATCTCCGTCAATCACCCACTCGACCCGGCAGCGCGTCACGGGGTTGAGCTCAAGCCCGTTTACATTCGTAAAAATGCCTGGCTCGGAGCCAACACCACTGTCCTGCCGGGAGTCACAATCGGCGAAAACGCCGTCGTGGCCGCTGGGGCTGTCGTCACCAGAAACGTCCCCGCCAATACCATCGTCGCTGGGGTTCCCGCCCGGGTCATCAAAACAATCAAGCACAATCATTAGGAGGAATTTATCATGGCTTACGGATACATCACAGAATTAAACAATCACGTTCAACGCGACCACGTCAAGTTTCACAACCGTTACAACCTCACCCTCGCCGGTGACCTCTACTATCCTAAGGACATCGATCAGCAGCAGCCGCTACCCGCACTGATCGTCGGCGCTCCTTACGGGGGAGTCAAGGAACAGGGACCGGCCGTTTATGCCAATGAACTGGCTCAGCGTGGTTTCGTTGTCCTCACCTTTGACCAGGCCCACATGGGAGACTCAGCTGGCGAACCCCGTCGCGTTTCCTCGCCGGGACTCTTTGCGGAATCATTCAGTGCCGCCGTTGACTACCTCGGCATTCAGGTCCCATTCGTTGACCGGGAAAAGATCGGCGTCATCGGGATCTGTGGTTCCGGTGGTTTCTCCCTCGCAGCTGCTGCGGTCGACACCCGGATCAAGGCGGTCGCAACGGCTTCAATGTACGATATCACGGATGTTCGTGGCATGATGAATCTTTCCAAAGACCAGCTCGATAAGATGAAAGACGACCTCGCCCAGCAGCGGTGGGAAGATTACGCCAACGAGATGCCGGAATACAAACCGTCCTTCCCAACCAAGCCGTACCCAAGTGTTGACGCCCTGCCGGAGACCGACCCCATCACTAATGAGTGGCAACGTTTCTACGCCGTTCCGCGGGGTTTCCACCAAAATGCTCGAGGGAACTTCACGACCACCTCGAACCAGGCCATGTTGCAATTCTCAGCACTGGACTACATTGACGAGATCACGCCGCGGCCGATCCTCTTCATCTTCGGTGACCGGGCCCACTCCCGTTCGTTCTCTGAGCGCGCCTACAACCTGGCTAACGAACCTAAGGAGAAGTACATCGTCAAAGACTGTGAACACATCGACCTCTACGACCGGGTCGACAAGATTCCGTTCACCAAACTGGAAAGCTTCTTCAAGCAACACCTTTAATTTTTACTTCTCTGCCAAAATGAACTAGAATTTTAGCAAAAAGGAAGTGACAGCATGCATCGTCGAATAACCACCATTATTACCACCGTGATCATCGCCGTGGTCGCGGTTATCTCCCTCACCGCCTGGCACCGGGCCCAGGCCGCCAAGCAGTTTGTTCAATCGAATACCCCGACTATCTTCGTTCATGGCTGGGGCAGCAGCGCCCATGCTGAAGAGAAGATGGCCAATGCTGCCAAACGGGCTGGCGTCACCAATACGATCGTCCGGGCTAATGTTGATACGCATGGTAAGGTAACCTTCAACCGAACCATTCCCGCCCATGCCATCAACCCGATTGTCGAAGTTAACCTCGCCGATAACAAGCTCAACGGCTACAGGAACAACTATGTAGCGGGCTACAAACACGGCGGCAATTACGTCAAGAACGTGATCCTCGCCCTAGAGAAGCAGCACCATTATCAGGCCATCAACCTGGTAGGGCACTCAATGGGGAATCTCGAGATTATCAACTACATCAACGACAACAGCAATAATCAGCAGTTGCCGCGGGTTGATCACCTGGTTGCCATCGCCGGCCACTACAACGGTCTGGTTGGTCAAAAGACGGCCGAGGGTCCTGTTAATGCCAAAACCGGGAAACCGCAGCGCCAAGACGCAACGATTAAACCATTGTTGAAGTTGCGCAACACCTTCCCGACTAATACCCGGGTACTGAACATTTACGGTGATAAAGAGGATGGCTCCCATTCTGACGGTGACGTCCCTGTCAACTCCGCTAAGACCCTGAAGTACCTGGTCAACGGTCGCGCCAA
>CAMFOZ010000200.1 GCA_945971245.1 uncultured Lactobacillus sp. | reverse complement strand
AACGGACTCTTAATCCGTGGGTCCAGGGTTCGATCCCCTGACTGCCCATCATGTCAAAAGACCGGTAATTTCACCGGTCTTTTTTGTTACCAAAATATTGAAAAACACTAGCGACCGTACCAAACGATGATTTGGCACGGCCGCTTTTTGTTTTAAATCATTCTGCCAGCTTATAGCCGAAGCCCCGCACCGTCAACAGGTGGTCCGGGTGGTGGGGATCATCCTCAAGCTTATCCCGGAGATGACTGATGTGGATATCGACAATTCGCGATGTGTTGAGGATATCATAACCCCAAACACCATTAACCAGCTGATCACGGCTGAGGACCTGATTACGATGGTCGATCAGATACGACAGCAGTTGAAATTCCTTAGGGGTCAGCTCAACCGGCAAGCCATTCTTAAGGACCTGGTAGTTCTGATAATCCACCTGCCAGTGACCAATGGTAGTCACCCGCGACGAGACCGATTTTGTTAAGGTTTCCGGTACCTGGATCTGTACGTGTTGGTAGAGCCAGAGCCGCTGCTCAATCAGCGCCCGCAAAACCTGGTCCGCAAACGGAAAGATAATTACGTCATCAACTCGTGCCTGGTACAACTTCCGCTGGACCCGTTCCGTCATTTTAGTGGTAAAGGCAATGATCGGACCGTGAACCTGGGGACGAATCAACGTCATCGTGGCGATTGCCGTATCGAGGGTGGACGCATCAAGGTCCCACCATATTCCGGCCGGTTGCTCGTGTTCTAATTCAACTACCAGGCCGGTCGGGGTTGTCACCTGGTCAAACGTCCAGGCGGCCCGCTTACTGAGCTTGTCCAGACGGGTGATTAGGTCAGCATTCTGCCCCATTAGCAAAAATCGGTCGGTCATCTTTCCCTCCAAGGTTTACACAACTTTTACAATAAGAAGATTAAATATTTACAGCGCATTGCTATTCTCTATTTGTACCATACGAAATTAACGAAAACAACTAGGGAGCTTTTGCGATGAAGAGAATTATCACAATTGTCATCACCGTAGCGATCATTATCGGCCTGGGAATCGGCTGGATTGCTGCTAAAAAACAACCACCATTATCAAAAGTAACGGTTGTCGGGTCCAGTGCCCTCCAACCGTTAACAGAGGCCGTCATGAAGGAATACCGGACCACTAACCCGCACACCAGCATCACCGTCCAAGGTGGCGGATCCGGTACCGGACTGAGCCAGGTTCAAGCCGGTGCCGTCAACATCGGTTCGTCAGATATCTTCGCTGAACAAAAGGACGGTATTGATAAGCAAAAACTTCGGGACCATATCGTGGCAGTTTCGGGAATTGTCCCCATCGTCAACCGTGATTTAGGAATTAAGGACCTTTCCCTTGCCCAGCTCCGTCAGATCTATACCGGACAGGTTTCCAACTGGCGCCAGCTGGGAGGACCGGACCTGTCGATTACCGTCATCAACCGGGCGGCCGGAAGTGGTACTCGGGTAGCATTCGAGCAGGTGGCCCTAAAAGGGCAGCGCTCAATCAATGCCCAGGAACAGGACTCTAACGGGACGGTCAAGGAGATCGTGGCCCGAACACCAGGCGCTATCAGCTACATCTCTGCTGCCTACCTCAGCCCACAGGTCCAGCCCCTGAAGATTGCTGGCGTTGCGGCCACGGCCAAAAATATTACTACCAACCGCTGGCCGTTATGGTCATATGAACACATGTACACCCAGCAGACGCCGACTAAGGCCACCCAACAATTCATCAACTACATGCAGTCTAAACAGGTCCAACAGACCCTGGTAAAACAGGCTCACTACGTCAATATCCACGACATGCAGGTCCAAAAAGATGCTGCTGGAAAAATTCAGGAAAAGGAGTAAGCCCATGGATAATCTCCAAAAACAACTAACCCAGCCATCCCCAGAGAGTCGTCAGGAATGGACTGGTAAGATCATCAGCTCCCTCGCCATCATCCTGATTGGTGGCCTCGTCCTTGCCATCCTCGTCTTCCTGACCGTTAAGGGAATTGCCCTGTTTACCGACAACGGTGTTTCTTTCTGGCGTTTTCTGTCACAGACCGATTGGCAACCAAGCCACCAGCACTACGGCGCCCTCCCCATGATCACGACTTCCTTTAGTGTCACCATCCTGGCCGGGATCGTGGCCCTTCCCCTGGCGCTGGTGGTGGCGGTGGCGATTACCGAAATCCTGCCCAAGAGAATGACCGGCCTGTTCCAGCCCCTGATCGAGCTCCTCGTCGGGGTGCCCTCCGTGGTGTACGGGTACCTAGGACTAACCATTATTGTACCCGAACTGCAACGCCTCTTTGGTGGGACCGGCTTCGGGATCCTCGCCGCAACCGGGGTTCTCTTCTTGATGATCCTGCCAACTATGACCTCAATGACTGTCGACAGCCTCAACGCCGTTCCTAAGAAGTACCGGCAGGCTTCCGCCGGACTGGGGGCCACCCGTTGGCAAACTATCTCCCGCGTCATCATCCCCAGCGCCAAAGACGGTATCCTGACCGCCGCGGTCTTCGGGATGGCCCGGGTATTCGGTGAGGCGCTGGCCGTTCAGAT
>CAMFOZ010000199.1 GCA_945971245.1 uncultured Lactobacillus sp. | reverse complement strand
TCGTCGGCAGCGTCAGATGTGTATAAGAGACAGCACACAGGGAGGACATGCCAGATGATTCATACCATTCAGACCGTTTCCGATTATATCGAAGAAATCGAAAAACTCATCAATAATAAGAAACATAACTACTACTTCCGGGGGCAGGACGACGCCTTCTCCAACACCCTGCCGTCCGTCTTCCGCAGTCGGAAGCTCCTCGACAACGAGGACAACATGTTCAATGACTTCCTGATGGCGGACCCCCAGCTCTTTGAGAAATGCCGGACCAACTTCGAGCGGATGGCCCTAATGGAGCACTACCACCTACCAACTCGCTTGCTTGACGTCAGCACCAACCCCCTAATTGCCCTCTTCTTCGCGGTCAAGGGTGGTCAAGGTAACGGAGAGGTCTACATCTACAAGGACCGGCCGAACCACGATAAGCTCGCCGCTATGCTGAAGGAGCAGGGCTGGCCGAATTTGATTGCGGAGTACAAGGTCAAGAGCGGGTTGACCAATCACGACTACTTCAAGAAGAACGCCTTCAGCAACGAGATGCAGCTTGAATCATCACTGGCCCGGCAATCAATGGCCGATAAGAGTGCCTTCTTCCAGACCATCAAGAATTTCTACCAACTCGATAACAGCTACATCGCCCAGCAGCATCGTCTCTGGAGTGACGACTACCTGAACTACTTCGATAGCGAAGAGTCAGATTATTTTGCCGCGTTCAAGCACGACTTGCAGACGATCCCATTCCTGCGTCTGTTTGAGGAAGCTAAACGGGACATCCCGAGTTTTGCCAATAAGTTGAACCCGCTTGAGCTGATCGTCCCGAAGATCGTCACAATTAAACGGATGAGCCGACGAATGGAAAACCAACAGGGCCTCTTCCTCTTCGTTCCCTTCATCGGTGACGAATACGACCGGTCCGTCAATATTGAATATGCTGAGGTCGAACGGCGGGCCCAAATGGCGATCGACGTTCTCAGCCTTTACAACGCCGACAACCCTAACGAGAAGGAGAAGTATATCATCCCTGCTCAATATAAGCGGCCGATCCTCGATGAACTGGCCAAGCTCGGGATCGACTACAGCTTCATCTACCCCGAAGACCATGCTAAAAAGGCCGAGATGATTAAGGACCGTTACCTAGGACTGTAAATCAAAGTAAAATAATCCCCAATCCATCACTGACGGATCGGGGATTATTTCTTATTGATAGGGATTGAAATGGTCGAAGTGACTCATGTCCGGGTTGGGCTTGAACGGCTGCTGGTAAACGTACTCAAACAACTTTTGGTACTGGTAGTATAGCTTTTCTTCGTTCTTGTTCGGCGCTGGTTCGTAATAATGGTGGCCGATCAGGTCCGCGGGTAGGTAAGGCTGCTTGGCGACCTTTTTGGGCTCTTCAAACATGTTTTTCATAACCCCGGCCCCACGCAGCTTGTCGGCGCCCTTGTAGTGGGCATCGCGTAGGTAAGTTGGCATCGGGTGCTGACTCGCGTTTTTAGCATCCCGGGCAGCACGACGGTAGGCCTGCATCACCGAATCGGATCGCGGGCTGATGGCCAGCAGCATCGTCGCCATCGCTACGTGAGTACTGGCCCGGGGGAGGCCAATCTCCAGGGCAGTATTGGCCAGGGTAATCACCTGCGTTGCCCGTTCCGGATCGGCCAGCCCTAGGTCGAGGGCACTCATATCCTTGAGACTACGCACGACCGACTCCAGGTCCCCTGCCTCCAACAAAACGGCCAGGTAGTACAGGGCGGCATCCGCGTCGGAGCCCTCCACCGAATCCCGCCAGGCTGACAGGTAGTCGTAGTGCTGGGTGGCGTCCTTATTATAGGTCAGGTGTTGCTGGCGACTAAAGGCCTTCACTTGGTCAATTGTCAGGTCATTCTGGTACGTGGCATGCAGGGTATCCAGGACGTTCAGTGCCGTGCGCACGTCCCCGTTACCCGTGTTGGCAATCATGTGGGCAATTTCGTCTGAAATCTGGTAGTCGAAGACCTGGTGAGCTGCCCGCACGATCATCTGTTGGATATCTGCCGTCCTTAACGGGTGAAATTCAAAGATCTGACATCGGGAACGAACTGCCGGAACCAGCGACATGATCGGGTTCTCAGTCGTGGCACCGATCAGGAGGACATGGCCGTTCTCCAGGTAGGGCAATAGGTAGTCCTGGAGGGGCTTGGTCAGCCGGTGAATTTCGTCCAGCAGGAGGACGAACGACTCCTCAGGATGATGATTGATCAGCTTGGTCAGTTGGGACTTGTTTTCGATACTGGCGTTGAACTGTTCAAAAGGGTAGTGGAGCTCGTTGGCGATCACGTGTGCCAGTGTGGTCTTTCCCGTCCCCGGTGGTCCCCACAGGATCAGTGGAATCGGAATGTGACGGGCGATGATCTGGTGTAGCGGTTTACCGGGGGCCAGCAAGTGTTCCTGACCAACCATCTCGGTTAGTTTCCGGGGCCGCATTCGGTCCGCCAACGGTTGCTTGAATGGGTTCCCACTGTTGGCGCTGGCAAAGAGCGAAAGATCTTTATGCATAGCAATCTCCTTTCAATAAAGTTAACCTCCCAGG
>CAMFOZ010000198.1 GCA_945971245.1 uncultured Lactobacillus sp. | reverse complement strand
GACTGTCCGTGGCCTTGTGGGCGGTCTTCAGGACGTTTTCGTAGAAGTAGTTGGCCTTCTCGAACTTGTCCCAGAAGAACTGGTAGGACTGGGAGAGCTCGAAGTCATCCGGCAGGTTGTACTTTTGCTGCATCTCGTGCCGCATGGTGTTTAAGGCGGCGAACATCCAGCAGCGGCCAGACTGCTTCTGGTCGGCCACGTCCCCAGTCTTCAAATCGATTGAAAAGTGCGGGTCGTTGTCCTGAATGGAGTGCCAGTTGAAGCTGGCGTTGCGGACCCCGTTCTTGGTGACGGTATTTTCAATTACGCGGCTGTCACGGCGGTTGTCGTAATCGGCCCGGAAACGTTTGATGTCATCTTCTTTAATCTTAAAAGCCATAAAAAGACCTCCTCAGTGTTCTTACCATTCTATTATAGGGGAATCGGCGAACGGGGGAAAGCCTGACCACTTATCGTTACCGAGTGTTAAGAAAATGATGCAGGAAAACGAAAAATCGAGCCGCCCAACAGAATGGGGAGCTCGATTTTCGATTATAGAAATTTGATTTTAACGGGCGTGGAGAACCTTTGGACCCTCGTCGGTACCGACAATGACGTCGTTAACCCGGTTGAGGAAGAGACCAGTCTCGACGATCCCGACCATGTGGATCAGTTCATCGGCCAGATCAGCTGGGTGGTCAATTTCTTCGAGGTGCAGGTCGATGATGTAGTTGTTCTCGTCAGTCCGGAACTTCTGATCACCGTCCATCCGCCAAGTTGGCTTGTAGCCCTTCTTTTCCAGGCGGGCGAAGACGTGTTGGCTACCGAATGGGATAACTTCGACCGGAAGTGGGAACTTGCCCAGCTTGTGGACCAGCTTGCTTTGGTCAACGATCCACATTACCTTGTCGGAAGCGTTAGCCACGATCTTTTCCCAGAGGAGGGCGCCACCGCCACCCTTGATGCCTTGGAAGTCGTCGCTGATCTCGTCAGCCCCGTCGATGGTCAGGTCGATGTGGTCGACGTCATCGAGGTTCTTGATGGTGATGCCGAGGCTTTCGGCTTGCTTGGTGGTCCGGCTGGAAGTCGTTACCCCGATGATGTTGGTCAGGTTACCGGCCTGGACCTGCTTACCGAGTTCGTCGACCATGTAACGGACGGTGGACCCGGTGCCGAGACCGACGATCATGCCGGACTTGATGTACTTGACTGATTCCTTACCCGTTTGGGCCTTTAATTCGTCTTGATTCATTGAACATTCCTCCTATACTAAAAACGATCTTCTGGTAATAACAAACGCTGGTATTCCGGATGCAGCTTGAACTGCTGGGTTGCGTAGGGACACATCAGCTTGACGGTCCATCCCTGGTCGCTGGCGTACTTGATAAAACGTTTTACGAGAACGGCAGCAATCCCCTTACCACGGTAGTCAGGGTGAACAAAGACCCGTTCGACGACGACCCGGTCGGGGTAGCCGTCAACGGCAGGAAAGCTGATCTCACCAACGAATGGCTGGTGTTCGTCGCTAGCAACAATCCGGTGATCCTCAATTTGATATTGCAAAGTGATCACATCCATTTCAGTACCAATTTTCCGTAAAGTAATCCCAAAAGTCAAGCCTAAGCAATACCATTACTAAAGGTTCTATCTTATAATAATTAGATAGTGATTTAATTCGATGAGGTGAATGTAATGAAACGCGGATTTAAGGTGGTTTCAAAGAGACGTGAGCAGGGGATCAACCTGCCCCAGCGGCAGACAGCCAACGCGGCTGGCTATGACTTCGAAGCGGCCGAGGACTTTACCCTGCCGTCCATCTGGAAGGGGAACTTCATCAAGGCCCTCTGGACAATTCACCAGCAGAAGAAGCTGACGGATACCGACTTTACGGCGGCTGATGCCTCCCTGAAGCCTTACCTGGTACCAACGGGGATCAAGGCCTACATGCAGCCGAACGAATTTCTCCTGCTGGCCGACCGGTCGAGTGGCCCTCTGAAGCGGCGGCTGGTTCTGCCGAACGGGGTCGGAATCGTGGATGCCGACTATTACGACAATGACAGTAATGAGGGGGAGATCTTCTTCCAGCTGATCAACTACGGCCTGCGTGATTACCACATCAAGAAGGGTGAGCGGATCGGCCAGGGGATCTTCATTCCTTACCTGCTCGCCGATGATGAGAAGCAGCCGACTGCCCAGCGGACGGGTGGTTTCGGCTCAACCCAAAAGTAAGGAGTAAAAATAATGGCAAAGGTAAGAACACAATATGTTTGCCAAAACTGTGGCTATAACTCCCCACGTTACCTGGGCCGGTGCCCAAACTGTGGGGAGTGGAACACCTTCGTCGAGGAACAGGTGCAAAGTGGTGGTTCATCAGCCACCAAAGCTAAGACGACGACCCTGACCGGCCTAGTGTCCAAACCGCAGAAGATCAGTGAGATCAACAGCCAGGAGACCCCCCGGGTAAAGACCCGGCTCAACGAACTCAACCGGGTCCTCGGTGGCGGAATCGTCCCGGGCTCCCTGATCCTGATCGGTGGGGACTGTCCGTGGCCTTGTGGGCGGTCTTCAGGACGTTTTCGTAGAAGTAGTTGGC
>CAMFOZ010000197.1 GCA_945971245.1 uncultured Lactobacillus sp. | reverse complement strand
TATAGTCTTTCTCGTCCATCACTTAATAGCTGATGGATTTTTATTTATAGCCCAGAACCGCTTGAATTAAAGAATCAACCTCAGCTGGTATTTCAGCATGCTCAATTGGCTTAGTCCAGCTCGGATATACATTAAAAAGCCCTAGTGGACGTTACATTTTCTGCAACAACCACTAGGGCTCGTTAACTTGAGAGGAGGATTCACCTCCTTTTTATTTGAAAGTTCCATATCTTTGCAATCAGGTTGAGGACCGTTACCCCCCGACTTTTTCAAGCGGAGTTGCTAAATCACCAACCTCTACCTTGAAACCAGCTTGATACATATTCACGCCATCACGCGCCGCTTCCAGACGTAGATGAAGCGTATAATCTCCTTTCATCCTAAAAGTGAAAGCGAATTTCTGCCAGTTGGAAGTTAGCTTAACTTGGCGATGTGCCGGTTCGTTAAAACCATCTTGGCCTGTTAACCAAGTAAAAAATATCCATCTATATCTGTATCTGCTTTCGCATACAAACTGAAGGTATAGGTGACACCGTTTTTAAGTTGAATAACTGCTTGCGGAGAATTCCAGGCCTGCTCGCAATGGACGACCTTATAGCCTTTATAGGTGTCATTGGTTAAGACAACGTGAGGGCCAAAGTTTGTAAAAGTATTTTTATCCCAATCAGCGCTGCCTGCCAGTAAGTTAGGATTAGGGTTAAAGAGATTAATCAGATTGTTGATAGACAGCTTATTTGTTACCTCAAAGTGATTCCGTGCACCATCCATCAGAGAGGTCATAGTGGTGCTAAGCGACATACGCGATGCCTCCCTTCAAAGAGTGAAAAAAAGCTGATAGGACGGGCTTTCTTACCCCATTCATGATTAATGTTAGAAACTTATTCATATAATCACCACTTTCCCTTCAGAATCGCATCTTCAACGTACTGCTTTGTTTCATCGTAGATTGATTGCTTATCAGCATCCGTCCAGTAGTCAACGCCACGAACGGGAGTGTGACCATCATTTCCGTTTTTACCTTGCACACCTTGCTGACCTTCAGGACCACGTTCACCGGGATCACCTTTGGGACCTTGTGTGCCTTCTGGTCCACGGTCACCTGGATCACCTTTAACTCCTTGAACTCCTTGAATTCCTTGGTCACCCTTGTCACCTTTAGCACCACGAGGAATGTTGAAGGTAACGTAGTTCTTGCCATCTGCTGCTGTTTGCACAACAGTAGCAGTCTGGTCGGGTTCAATTGTGTTCACCTTAAAGACATAATTCATCCCGATGTTCATAACCGCTTGGTCAACTACATCTTGAAAACCAATTGTCTTGATTTCTTTTTCAGCTAAGTCTGAAACGTTATGGTAAATAGTGAAATCAATCGTTCTTTGTGGAGAGGGATAAATTGAGCGCTGCTTTTTATTGTTAGAGTCAATCCATTCTTCCCACACTTCTAAGTGATAATGACCAGCAGGAAGATTAGTAAAGTCAGAGCTATTTACTACAATGCTAGTTGATTCAAGCGTTACTTGATAATCACCGACATAATTAGTTTCATCTGACACTTTAGCAGTCCACGTATGAGAAGCATTAAGCTGAACGAGATTACCAAACTCGTCCTTTCGGTGTGATGACAATGTCTTTGGTCGTGTCAAGATGCTTGAAATTCATATCATTGGTACTAACGTCATCAATTGTTGTCATTGTTCAGCCTCCTTTTGCCGATATCCGTTCCACGTAATTCCGGTAAGGTCAACGTTCAAGTCTTGCTGACTGCCGTAATCACTATACTGCCAGATAGCCGTCCCGTTCAATGGCGGGAAGTAGCCGTAGTTTGGCCATACGGACAGGCCCGTTTGATACCCAGCGTCCCAGATTGAGTTAGGAAACTCGACCAGGACACGGCCAAGATCAACGTGGGCCAGCAGGTACGGCTTGTAGCTATACAGCATAGGTGTGTAGCCTGCTTGCTTGATCTGACGCATACCAGCCAAGATGTTGTCCGTGTTGGCTTCAATGTTACCAGACGCCCCCGCTTCATAGTCCAGGGCAACGATAGCGCCCTTAGGCTGTTGCAGACGTGGAATAAAGTAGTTCAGCATCTGTTGAGTTTGCCACTGATTGGAACCAGTTTGCATCCAGATGTAGGTGTGGAACCGCCAGCCGCGTTGCTTAGCTTGCTGAGCATGGGAACCATAAGTGGCCTGCTCGTAGATGTAGCCGTTGATACTACCACCAATCTGCGAGATAGCAAAGCTGTCCTGCCCCGTGTTGTTGTACAGGTTAGGCTGGTACTTGGAGTAGTCGCCACCGTAAGATCTAGCGGCCGTCACTTCAGACAGTCGACCGCTCGTGTCAGCGTGGTAAACAGCGCCGTTGATCGTGATGTCCTTGTTGACTGCCTTAGTGTAGGTTACAGGGTCGAAGTAGTACTTGCTCCCCTGCCAGTCGACCAGACCAGTCATTAACTTGCCGTCCTTGCCAACCATGTACCACGTACCCCACTGTGATTGGACGTACTCTTGATGATCAGCTAACAGATAAGTGGTTGGTTCAAAGTACCAGTACGTACCTTGCCACTTCTGGA
>CAMFOZ010000196.1 GCA_945971245.1 uncultured Lactobacillus sp. | reverse complement strand
CTTGCTTAATCTGCGTCACTAAATTCGTTCAAGTTATTTCTTGCAATCTGCCTAAAAAATTAAATTTCGGTAGTTTGATCTGGTGGTTTCGGTTACTAAAAAGTAATGAAAAAAATTGGGTTGTAGCAAGAATGCTTTGCCAAGATGTCAATCTAATAGAACAAACCCCATTACTAAAAGATGCAATGTCTAATCTTCTTTCTCTTTATTTAGACTATCGAAATACAGCTGCTCATGGCGGTCGTATTTACAACCACTTTTCAATCGATCATGAATTACAATACAATGATCTTCTTCATGGAATCTTAGGGGTTAGTAATGAAGAATATCGGCATGGCAAAGGACACAGCAGACTAGGCGTCGTTCTAAAGTCCCTAAATTTATTTTCAAATAAAGATCCTTATAACGAATTAAAGATAGGCATTAATGTCTACTTAAAGGATTACTTAAAATTGTATCCCAACGATAAGGAATATTTATTAAAAACAATGGAAATAAACGGCGACGATGTTGATTTAGAGATATAAAAATAAAGCCGATCTCAAAAGTTGGATCGGCTCTTTTAATGTTAACTAGGAATCGGCCACCTTTCAGTGTTTCACAGTGAATCAAACGCCCGTCATTACTGGTATAACGGCATTTGTTACACCTACCGTTTCTTTTTGCCCCAGTATTGGAAGAGGTCTGTCCGCAGGGCCCCGTTGTAAAGCTTCCGCCGCTTAGTAGCCTTGGCACCATAGTACTTCTCGAACTCCATGTCTGCAGTCAGGATGTACTTACTCCAGGTGGTGAGTGGCCGGTAAAGATCCCCCATCTGCCGGTAGAGTTCGTGAACGGCCGCATGGTCACTCAGCCGCTCCCCGTATGGTGGGTTGGCAACGATGACCCCGTTGATTTCGTCAGTCCGCCAGTCTTTAACCGCCAATTGCTTGAACGTGATGTCATGCGTCAAGCCCGCTGCTCGGCAATTCTCGTCCGCGATGTCGATCATGTTCTGGTCAATATCGTAACCGTGGATCTCCAGCTCAACATCGTAATCGGCCTCAGCGTCCGCCTCGTCACGAACCTCGTCGGACAGGCCATCCGGTGTCAGGTTAACCCACTGCTCACAAATAAAGGAGCGGTTGATCCCCGGTGCGATATTGTGACCATACAATGCCGCTTCAATCGGGATCGTTCCTGACCCACAGACTGGGTCAACAAATGGGTTATCCGGGAACCAGTGGGCCAGCATCACCAGGGCCGCCGCCATGTTTTCCTTAAGCGGCGCACCCCCCTTGTTCTTCCGGTAACCACGCTTGAAGAGACCTTCACCAGTGGTATCCAGCGTCAGCATTACGTGGTCCTTGTTGATAGCGACCTCCAGTGGGTACAGGGCCCCGGTTTCTGGCAGACGGGTCCGGCGGTGGTAGAAGTGGCTCAGTCGTTGCACGATAGCCTTCTTCACGATGGCCTGGACACTTGGAACATTGTGCAGCTGGGAGTGATGACTCTTCCCCTCAACCGGGAACTGAGCATCAACCGGCAATAGGTCTTCCCAGGGAAGGTCGTTCGTCCGGTCAAACAGTTCTTCGAAGCTCCGCGCATCGAACTCGCCGACCACAATTTTGACCCGGTCGGCGGTCCGCAGCCATAGATTAGTCCGCAGGATATCTTTCATATCCCCCTGGTAACGGACCCGACCATTTTCTACCTGAGTGTCGTAACCCAGGCGGCGCAGCTCTTTGCCGACTAGAGCCTCAATACCGGCCGCGGCCGTTGCGATCAATTGATACTTTTTCAACTTGATTTCCCCTTTAATTCAACATTATACTATCCAACATTCTACCATAAGAAAGCGGGAACGTGATCAGTCATCGCGTTCCCGCTTTTCAAATTAATAATTATCTTCCTGCATTGACTCCGGCCAACCATCAAGGGCCTGCTTGCGGTCGAGGCCCTCTAGAATATGAAGGTCACCACTATCCAACTCGAAGTCAAAGATAGCCAGGTTCTCTACCATGTGTTTCGGGTTCAGGGTCTTCGGAATCACCACAATTCCCTCTTGATTGAGGAACCGCAACACAACCTGGGCCGGTGTCCGGTGGTACTTGTCAGCAATCTTAAGTAGCTCTGGCGCATCCATGAAGCCCGGTTGACCTTCGCCAAGTGGGGCATAAGATTCATGAATAATTCCCCGACTGGCCAGGAAGGCGTGCATCCGCTTCTGTTGCCAACGAAGATGCGTCTCGATTTGGTCCACCATCGGAACAACTGTTGAGTTATCAATGATCTGCTGAACCTGGGCCGCGTTGAAGTTGCTTAGCCCAATGGCCCGCACCTTACCATCCTGGTAGGCCTCTTCCAGGGCCCGGTACGTCTCCAGGTCATTCCCGGTTGGCCAGTGAATCAGCACCAGGTCGAAGTAATCGTTGTTAAACCGCTTCAACGACTCGTCTAGTCCCCGCTTGGTTTCGGCATAGCCGCTAGTCTGAACCTTCGTGGTCACAAAGACCTGGTCACGTGGCAGACCACTTTCCTGCAGGGCTGCCCCGACCCCATCCTCGTTACCATAATACTGGGCCGTATCAATTAGACGGTAACCGGTCCGGAAAGCCTGCAAAACATTATCCCGGGTCTTAGCTGCTGGAATCTGGTAGGTCCC
>CAMFOZ010000195.1 GCA_945971245.1 uncultured Lactobacillus sp. | reverse complement strand
CTTGTGGAATCCACTTTTTGTTAACCAGGTCCTCATCGTTGACCTGCTTGATGGTTTTGTTGGCCGCGGCTTCTAGGGACTTGTCACCCTTAGGAAAGGCCATGGCAATGTTGCCGGCCGTGGATGGCAGTTTGGAATTGAAGGCGTAGAGGTTGGAGTTGTTGGCGGCGTACGCCTTGGCGGTTGCCTCATCCATTAGGACAGCGGAGACCTTATGTGACTGCAGACCGATTACCAGGTTGGACAACTTGGCGAGGCCCTTATTCTTAGTCCCAGGCATGCTCTTGTTGATCATGGTTGATTGGAGGGTACCATTTTGGGCGCCAACGGTCTTACCCTTGAAGTCCTTAGCGGAAGAGAAACGATCCTTGTCGGCTTTGTTAATCAGGAAGTAGCTGTTTCCGGAGTAGTAGGTATTGGAGAAGTCAACACTCTTCTTACGCTCGTTAGTGACGTTCATTCCGGAGATGATTACATCAATCTTGCCGGTTTCGAGGGCGACGAGCAGGGAATCAAAGTCCATGTTCTTAATTACCAGCTTGACGCCTAGGTCCTTGGCAAACTTTTTAGCGAGGTCCACTTCAAAGCCGACGTATTCAGTCTTGCCGTTTTTCTTGGTAGTAAATTCGTAGGGAGGATAGTCGGCACTCATTCCGACAACCAAGGTTCCCTTTTGTTTAATCTTTTGTAGTGAATCATCCCTAGCCGCCTGGTTACTATTAGTTGATGAACTGACGGCACTGCTGGAACTGGATGAGGTCGCTGCCAAGGCTGTGCTTGGTAGCACCAGTGAGCAGAACAGGATGAATAACATGAATAATTGCTTGAGATGTTTCATAGTGTTGACTCCTTAATTTGAAATTTGCGATTGCTAGCAATATACACCAATATACATACTTATGCAATATAAAATAGAAAAATAGCATAAATATACAAACAGTGTGGAAGGGGTTTCGTTCAGGCAAGACGGGAAACTAGCGCGGCCTAAAACTATTTTTAATCATTATTTAGCATTCCTGATATATTCAAGGTGTGCTCCATGATGAATATTTATAGAAAGAAAAACGGCCTGCAAAATAAGTGGAAATTTGTTAAAAGAATTATTGACATCGATGCCCTGATTAGGTACAATACTTTTTGTAGTGAAAAGGCGAAATTTCGTAGCCTTGTTACGTAACTTTAAGCTCGGAGGGAGGGAATCAACATGTCAAAAACAGTCGTTCGTAAGAATGAATCTTTAGACGACGCTCTTCGACGCTTTAAACGTTCAGTTTCACGTAACGGAACTTTGCAAGAATACCGTAAGCGTGAATTCTACGAAAAGCCTAGTGTACGACGGAAGTTGAAATCTGAAGCGGCACGGAAGCGCAAGAACAAGCGTGGTCGTCGTTACTAAAAATGTTTGCTCCTACCTTTTGTGGTGGGAGCTTTTTTCTTGACTGGAGGAGAAGATAATGAGTTTATTGAAGCAGTTACAAACAGACATGATTACGGCAATGAAGAACCGGGACAAGGACACCCTGGCAGTTGTGCGGATGCTGAAGGCCTCAGTACAAAATGCCCAGATTGAAGCGGGCCACGACCTGACTCCTGATGAAGAAGTTGCTGTTATGTCACGTGAGTACAAGCAACGTAAGGAATCATTAGAAGAATTCCAGAAGGCGGGCCGGCAAGACCTGATCGATAAGACCAACAACGAATTAAAGGTTGTTGAAAAGTACATGCCAAAGCAGCTCTCTGCTGACGATGTTAAGAAGATCGTCACGGAAACTGTTCAACAGGTTGGCGCTGCCAGCATGAAGGACTTTGGTAAGGTCAT
This sequence comes from uncultured Lactobacillus sp., assembly GCA_945971245.1. Lineage (GTDB taxonomy): Bacteria > Bacillota > Bacilli > Lactobacillales > Lactobacillaceae > Limosilactobacillus. Next base: position 873 of record CAMFOZ010000195.1, on the reverse strand, counting down.
GGGTGCTGTGATGCCAAAGGTCAAGGGCCAAGCAGATGGTAAGCTGGTCAACCAAACAGTTAAGGAAACCCTGAGTAACCTGTAATTTTATCTAAGCGGTCAGACTCGTTTTATTGCGAGCTGGCCGCTTTTTTTAGTTAATATGCCCGTTTTTGGTTTAAAATCTGCTAAATAATTTAATTATTGGTTAGATCACGATGATTTATCACCGGTTTGTGCTAAAATACAAGCTAAGTAATAATCTGGAGGTAGATTTAGCGTGTGTACTTCAATTGTTTATAATGCTGGTGATAGTTATTTTGGCCGGAACCTTGATCTGGAGGTTTCCTTTGGCCAGGAAGTGGTGATTACTCCCCGGGATTACGCCTTTAACTTCCGCAAGATGCCGACGATGAATCACCACTACGCTATCATCGGGGTAGCGCTGGTTAAGGATAACTACCCGCTCTATTTTGATGGGGTTAATGAAGAGGGGGTTGGGATGGCCGGCCTGAACTTCGATGGTCCGGCCCACTTCTTCCCAGTCGAAGATGATAAGGATAATGTTTCACCATTTGAATTTATCCCGTATGTACTTGGCCAATGCAAGAATGTAGAAGAAGCTAAGCAGTTGATGGCTAACCTTAACCTGGTCAACATCAACTTCTCCGACCAACTTAAGCTGTCACCACTACACTGGCTGATTGCGGATCGGTCCGGTAAGTCGATCGTGGTCGAATCAACTGCTACCGGTCTGCATGTTTACGATAACCCAGTGGGGGTACTGACTAATAATCCGGAATTCCCGCAACAGTTGACCAACCTGGCTAACTACCAGAGTGTTTCGCCAGCTGAGCCAACGAATACCCTAACCCCAGGAATTACGCTGAATAA
>CAMFOZ010000194.1 GCA_945971245.1 uncultured Lactobacillus sp. | reverse complement strand
ATGCCTCCAAAGCTTTAGAATTCTTAAATAAAAATAAGAAATTATTTAATAATTTAAGTATAGTCTTTTTTGACAAAAATAAAAGTGCTCTGGGGTGATTCTAATTGTTTTCTAATTCAAAATATGCATATCTGTATGTATATTTAGCCTGTTTCGTGCATATTTAGGCTGAAAATGATTATTCATGCATTAATATGTCGCTTAGAAAAACAATTTATTATTTCTGTATTATGCAAATCATCCTGAAAGGATCGCTTTTAAAATGAGAAAGCAATTAGTTGCTTAATTTTATTTCGTTAACTCCCTGATAAATCTGCAAATGGTTAAATGATTTCTTTTCAAAACGTACTTGAATATTTCGTTTAAAAAGTCGATCCAGCCATTTATGTATAAAAAAGAGAGTATCCACCCTTTGGATACTCCCTTTACTTAATTACTTAAATTGTTCGGCCACTTCACGGGCAATCTTGCCGTAGTGTTCCAGGTACTTAGCGTAGTTGTCATCGTACATGTACTTGGCATCAGCCTCTGGATCTTGAGAAGTCAGGATCTTTGGACCATCATTGGTGATGACCAGAGTGTGCTCGTATTGGCAAGACCAACCACCATCGGCCGTCTTAGCAAGCCAACCACTTGGGTCACTGGTGTCAGCTTCCCAGGTGCCGGTGTTGATCATTGGTTCAACCGTGATCGTCATCCCGTTGCGCAGACGCAGGCCCTGCCCGTGTTCACCATAGTGCGGTACCATTGGATCTTCGTGCATCGTTGGTTGGATTCCGTGACCGACGAACTCACGAACATCACCATAGCCGTTCTCGTCTTCAGTGTAGTGCTGAATAACGGCACCAATATCACCGATCCGGTTACCAGGGACACACTGGTCAATTCCCATGAAGAGGGCCTTCTTGGTAACATCCATCAGCTTGGCAATCTCTGGCTTAACTTCGCCAACCGCGTAGGACCAGCAAGAATCGCTGAAGAAGCCATCCACACTGACAACAGTGTCGACCTTAACCAGGTCACCCTTCTTCAGGATCAACTTCTTACGTGGGAAACCGTGACAGATTTCGTCGTTGACACTGACGCAGGTAGCGTACTTGTAACCTTCAAAACCGATCTGTTCGGCCTTAGCACCAGCTGCTTTGAAGTACTTGCGGGCAAATTCTTCGATCTTCCAGCTGGACATCCCTGGCCGGATAAACTCACGAATGCCGAGGTGCATTCCCGCTAATGCGGCCCCAGCCTTTTCCATCGCTTCAATTTCACGAGGTGATTTTAACGTAATCATTCTCTTAATATGTCTCCTTTTTTGACATTTCTATCTTTAATAGTATACCACTTGTTCCCCTGTTCTGGCCAAACCATGCTATACTAGGAAACTGTTATAATTAAGTGGTAACAATCTCACTTATAATGGAGGAATTATCAATGAAAGCTCTTGTGGTCTATGCGACAATCACCGGTAATAACGAGGATGTAGCTGACATCATCACCGACGCCCTGGAGGACCTGGACGTCGATGTTGACGAGACCGAGATAACGATGGCCGATCCCGCCGATTTCAATGACGTCGACATCTGTGTCATCTGTCCATACACTTACGACGAGGGAGCCCTGCCTGAAGAAGGGCTCGACTTCTACGATGACCTGCAGGAAGAACAGCTCGACGGTAAAGTTTACGGAGTTGCCGGTTCTGGTGATACCTTCTACGGCGACGACTTTTGTGTGGCCGTAGACAAGTTTGGTGAAGCCCTGGCTAAGACGGGTGCAACCAAGGGGGCTGAAAACGTCCATGTCAACTTGGCACCCGATGAGGACGACATCAAGAAGCTGGATACCTTTGCTAAGCAATTAGTAGAAAAGGCGGGCCAAGCTAATGAGTAAGCTCTGGGCCCTCTTCAACAAGTACCGTTCAATCATCGCCTACCTGTTCTGGGGCGTTGTCACCACCGTCGTCAACATTGGGGTATTCCAGTTCCTCAGTTCCGGAGCACACTGGAACTACCAGCTGGCCAACGTGATTGCCTGGTTTTTGTCGGTGCTCGTTGCCTACTTCACCAATAAGGTCTGGGTCTTTGGCTCCCACTACTCAACCGTGAAGGCCTTTCTCAAGGAATTCTTCTGGTTCTACTTCTACCGGGGCCTGACCCTAATCATGGATGTAATCATCATGTACGTCGGGGTCAGCCTGCTGAAATTTGACACGCCGATCCAGCAACTGATCGTCAAGATTATCGATAACGTTGTCGTGGTGATTGCAAACTACATCTTCTCAAAGTGGCTAATTTTCCATGATAATCGTGATATTGTCAATCATAGCGCTGACGAAAAATAATCATTATACAGAAAACGACTGACGAGGGCTTTCTTGTCAGTCGTTTTTTGCTTACTTAGCTTTGAGATAGTCCGCAATAATATCCAGGATCCGGGTGCTGGCGTGACCATCCCCAAACGGGTTCGGTGCCGTGACCATCTCCTGGTAAGTGCGGTTGTTATTCAATAATTCAAAGACCGTCTGCTGGATGCTGGTTGGATCGGTCCCCACAATGCGGACAGCTCCCACGTCAACGGCCTCCTGGCGCTCCGTCTTTTCCCGCAGGAGGAGCACCGGCTTGTGCAGAGCTGGAGCCTCTTCCTGGATAGTTCCGGAATCCGTGATAATCAAGGTGCTCCGGGCCGCGATGTTCAAGAAGT
>CAMFOZ010000193.1 GCA_945971245.1 uncultured Lactobacillus sp. | reverse complement strand
CCGCCGCGGTCTTCGGGATGGCCCGGGTATTCGGTGAGGCGCTGGCCGTTCAGATGGTGATTGGTAATACGGCCGTCATGCCAAAGGGGCTGGTCGAGTCTTCAGCAACCCTCACCAGTGTCCTGACTACTGGAATCGGTAACTCGGTCATGGGGACCGCGGATAACAACGCCCTCTGGTCCTTAACCCTGATCCTATTGGTAATGTCACTAGCCTTTAATTTATTGATCCACCTGGTAAGCAAGAAAGGAGTTGCATAATGTCACCTGAACGCGTTGATAAAATCGCCACGGGAATCATCCTGGGTCTGGCTGGAATCGTTGGCCTAATCATACTAGGCCTATTGGGTTATATTCTCGCCCAGGGCATTCCCCACATCTCCTGGCACTTCCTAACCAGTGGGGCAGAATCATTCACTGCCGGTGGAGGGATTCGTGACCAGCTGTTCAACTCCCTCTACCTTGTCGTCTTAACCATGATCGTCTCCGTCCCCCTTGCCCTCTGTGCAGCGATCTACCTCAGTGAATACGCCCCGGATAACCGGCGAACCCGCCTGCTCCGGTTGGTAATCGAGGTTCTGAGCTCACTGCCCTCCGTGGTTGTCGGGTTATTCGGCTACCTGGTCTTCGTTTTGAAATTCGGCTTGGACTTCTCTCTTCTTGCCGGCGCCCTGGCGTTGACCATCCTCAACCTCCCCATCCTGACCCGTAGCTGCGAGGATGCCCTCCGCCAGGTGCCATATCTCCAGCGTCAGGCCGGTCTGGGACTGGGAATGGCTAAGTGGCGCGTCACTACCAAGATCGTCCTGCCAGCCGCCCTCCCTGGGATTATCACCGGGGCCATTCTGAGTGCTGGCCGGATCTTCGGTGAGGCCGCTGCCCTTATTTACACTGCCGGTCAGAGTGCCCCAGTGATCAGCTATACCGACTGGAACCCGTTCAGTCCAACCAGCTTCCTTAACCCCATGCGGCCCGCTGAAACGCTCGCGGTCCACATCTGGAAGGTCAACAGTGAGGGCCTGGTTCCCGATGCCCGGGCAGTCTCCAACGGTTCCGCCGCGGTCTTAATCATCACTATCCTGTTATTTAACCTGATCGCCCGTTACGTCGGGCACCGGATCAAACGTCGCCTAGCAAAGTGAGGAATAGAAGAATGCAAACAAACTCAGCCTTAGAAGTAAAGGATCTCCAAGTCTTTTACGGTGATAAGCACGTTGTCTTTGACGTCAACCTCAAGTTTCCCCAGCACCAGATCACGGCCCTGATCGGGGCCTCGGGTTCGGGAAAATCAACCGTCCTGCGCAGTCTCAACCGAATGAACGACGACCTCGCCACGGTAACCGGGGAAATCAACTTCCACGGTGTCAACATCAACCAGCCCCAGGTCAACGTCTACCGGGTAAGACAGCGGATCGGAATGGTCTTTCAGCAACCAACCCCCTTCCCCATGTCAATTTACGAGAACGTGATCTACGGCCTGCGTCTGGCTGGCGAAAAGGACCGCAACGTCCTTGATCAACGAGTTGAGGAAAGTCTCCGTCAGGCCGCCCTCTGGGACGAGGTAAAGGACCAGCTCCAGTCTAGTGCTTTAGCCTTATCCGGTGGTCAGCAACAACGCCTCTGCATCGCCCGTACGCTGGCGGTTCGGCCGGAAATCATTCTCATGGACGAACCGACCAGCGCCCTCGACCCGGTTTCGACTTCGCAGATTGAGGATACCCTAGTACAATTAAAGGAGCAGTTTACAATCATCATGGTGACCCACAATATGCAGCAGGCATCCCGGTCAGCGGACTGGACTGCCTTCATGTACCAGGGCCACCTGATTGAATTCGATAAGACCGCCACAATCTTTATGAACCCACACGAGCAGCAAACGGCCGACTATCTGAGCGGCAAGTTTGGTTAGGAGGAAAAATATGGGTGCTATTTTTAACGACGAACTGAAACGTCTCCGTGGCCACTTCATGGAGATGGGAATCGATGCCAGTGAGCAGATCTACCAGGCAACCAAGGCCTTCACAGAGCATGATCCCGCCCTTGCCAACCAGGTTCTGACTACGGATAACAAGATCAACGATGAGGAGGTTAGCCTAGAAAAGGAAGCCCTCAAGCTGATGGCCCTCCAGCAGCCGGTCGCCAGTGACTTTCGTAAGATCATCAGCATCTTAAAGGCCAGTAGCGATATCGAGCGGCTCGGGGACTACGCCACCCACATTGCCCGGGCTGCAATCAACCTGAGTGATCGGGAGCATAATGAGCAGATTGAAGGGCAAATCGAGAAGATGATGTTGATCGTACGCGAGATGCTGGAACGGGTCCTGGATGCCTATGCCCAAACAAATGAACAGGCGGCATACGAGGTCGCTAACGAGGACCTGCGCGTCGACATGATTTACGTCCAGCAGCAACAGGCTATCCTGACGGCGCTGGCCAAGGCGGGCGGTAATGTTAAGACTTACGGCGACTATCTTGCGGTCATCCGCTACCTTGAACGGTCAGGTGACCACATCGTCAACCTCGCCGAGTGGATCATCTACATCGGTTCCGGAAAGCTAGTGGAATTAAATCCCGGCAAGGCTGACCCCACGATGGTTGAACGCAAGCTAAAGGAACAATAATATCAAAAAATGGATTGCGCAGTGCGTAATCCATTTTTTATTTCGGCAGATTGCAAGAAATAACTTGAACAAATCTATTGGCGCAGATTAAGCAAAAAG
>CAMFOZ010000192.1 GCA_945971245.1 uncultured Lactobacillus sp. | reverse complement strand
AAGCGATTCGGCCAGGTAACCCATTTATCAGTGCTGATCAGCGGCTGGACAAGAATACTGTAAACGCCGGCCCGGTTTGCCGCCGCCACATCCGTCATCAGCTGATCGCCAACCATGACTACCTCATGCTTCTTCAGACCGAGTTTACGGCGCGCCCGCGTAATCCCAAAACTCAGGGGCTTCAGTGCCCGTGAAATAAAGGGCAGGTTTAAGTTAGCCGTTGCCTTAGCGACCCGTTGCTTACTGTTGTTTGAGATCACAATCAACGGGATCCCGGCTGCATGAAGATCGTCCATCCACCGTCGCAATTCTGGTGTCCCATCAGGGTTATTCCAGGCAATCAGGGTGTTATCCAGGTCGCTGAACACGGCCCGAATGCCCTTAGCGCGTAGTTCTTGTGGTGAGACCTGGTAGATATTCTTAACCATCCAGGTCGGCTTAAATTTTTCTAACAAGATTGCACCTCGTAATGCAGTATTAGATTAATTATAACGATTGTTCAGACGGGTTTCAATTGATCTAGCACCCCGTCGATTAAAAAAGCCACCCATCGGTATAAAGGGATGGGTGGCTAATTTAAGTCTTAGTTGAGGGCCTTCTTGGCTTCTTCAACGATGGCAGTAAATGCCTTTGGGTCGTTAACAGCCAAGTCAGCTAACATCTTCCGGTTGATGTCAATGTTAGCCAGCTTCAGACCGTGCATCAGCTTGCTGTAGCTAATGTTGTTGATCCGAGCAGCGGCGTTGATCCGGGCAATCCAGAGTTCACGGAACTTACGCTTGTTGACCTTCCGATCACGGAAAGCGTAAACGTAACTCTTCATTACTTGATCCTTAGCAGTCTTGAAAAGACGGTGCTTAGAACCACGGTAACCCTTTGCCAACTTCATGATGCGCTTGCGACGTGCGCGCGTAACAGTTCCACCTTTAACTCGCATGTTGAAATCCTCCTACGTATATGTATTATTTGAATGATTGAAGTTTACTTGAATGGCAGTAACTTCTTGTAACGCTTTACGTTGGACTTGTCCATCATGCTCAAGCCACGTAATTGACGACGTTGCTTCTTGGTCTTACCGTGGAAACGGTGACTGGTAAATGAGTTACCACTCTTGAATCCACCATTAGCAGTACGCTTGAAACGCTTTGCAGCAGCGCGGTTAGTCTTCATCTTTGGCATAACTTATTCCTACCTTCTTAAATTAATTTTTCGCTTTATCAGCAGCTGGGGCGAGCGTCAAGAAGATGCTCCGTCCCTCCATCTTTGGACGTTGGACAACAGTAGCAATGTCTGAAGTTTCATCAGCCATCCGTTCAATCATGTCACGACCGATATCCTTGTGCGTGATTGCACGGCCACGGAAACGTAATGAAACCCGAACCTTGTCACCCTTTTCGATGAACTTCCGAACCCGCTTCAACTTAACATTGAAGTCGTTCGTGTCGATTGATGGGCTCAAACGAATTTCCTTAACGGTTACTGTCTTTTGTTTCTTACGAGCTTCACGCTCTTTCTTTTGCATCTCGAAACGGTACTTACCGTAATCCATAATGCGGGCAACAGCTGGCCGTGCCTTTGGTGCAACTAACACCAAATCAAGGTTGGCATCTTCTGCCAATTGAAGTGCTTCACGCTTTGACTTGATCCCCAGTTGTTCACCGTTTTGATCAATCAGCCGCACTTCCCGTGCACGAATACCGTTATTGACAATCATATCTTGTGCTATGGCAACGCACCTCCAATTTTATTAGCGAAAGATCAAGCAAAAAAAGCGGGATGCCAGATGCACCCCGCTAAATAGGAACAGACCTCGTTCGTCTGCTCAATTTCATCTCGTCAGCCCGACGATCCTTATCGCCCAGGCGAGAAGCGGGTGCTTCTGCTTTTTCTTTCAACGTTTACTAGACTACAAAATTAACCGACAAATGTCAAGGGATTATCCCTTTTTTCGCAGATTTTCACCATTCATCTCAATTTCTCTGGAGAGGAACTTGATCCGCTCCATAATTCGGGCCGCCTTGACCGGCTCCACCACTCCCTGGTTATTAATCGCCAGGTGTTGTTTTTCAAGCTGATCCATCGAGAAGTTGGAACTGAAGAACGTCGGCAGTTCCTCTTGCATCCGGTACTCCAAGATCACGCCGAGGACGTCATCACGCACCCAAGTCGACATGGCATCCGCGCCAATATCATCGAGCATCAGCACCGGGGCCTTTTTGACCGCATTAATCTTGGCGCCGGCCTCGTTGTTTCTGATCGAATTCTTCATCTCCACGGCAAAGCTCGGGAAGTGGACCAGGGTGGTAGCCACATCATGCTTGGCCAGCCTATTGGCGGTTGCCGCTAACAGGTAGGTCTTACCGACCCCAAAGCTCCCGGTCAAGTACAAACCCGGTCGGAAGTGGTCCGCCTGATAGTTATCGATAAAGTCATTAGCAGCATTGTAAGCCATTACCCGACCGGCCGTCCCGTTTTGATCATCAAGGTAGTAGTCATCCATTGTTGCCCGGCGAATAAACTTCGGCATGTTGATTGAATTAACCAACTGTCGCAGATGTTGTTGTTGCCGCCGCTCGATCAGCTGTTGAGTTGGCACATAGGTCACGTCAATTTGCCCGGCAACTAACTGCAACTGCGGAGAATAGCCGGGAGCGACGGTAGCCTTGCCAGCCTTGATCAGTTGCTTTTCATGGAAGAATTCATACAACTTCGAACGTCCCCGACGGATATTCTCCTTGGTAAGCCGGTCACGGTTGCTGGTCAAGAAATCGCGGACTTCGG
>CAMFOZ010000191.1 GCA_945971245.1 uncultured Lactobacillus sp. | reverse complement strand
ACGAGATCGAAATGCTGGCTAAGTCCCTGGCTGATGTGCCAATTGCCCACGTCTATGCCAGTCCACTGAAGCGGGCCCGGGTGACAGCCCAGAAGCTGATTGAGCACCTCAACCGGCCAATTCCCCTGACGATTGACAGCCGCCTTCGGGAGTTCAACCTGGGGAAGATGGAGGGGATGCACTTCGCCGATGTTGAGGCCAAGTGGCCAGAAGCCCTTCATAACTTCCGTCACCATCCTGACAAGTACGACGCCAAGCTGATTGAGAGTGAAAGCTTCCAGGAGGTTATTGAACGGGTCGGCTCCGCAATCAAGGAATTTTGTCGACTTAACCCAGATAAGAACATCGTGGTTGTCTCCCATGGGGCAGCCCTGAATGCCACCATCAATGCACTGGTGGGAACCCCACTGGCACATTTGAAGGACCGGGGCGGGCTGAGCAATACCTCGACCACCATCCTACAAACCAATGATGCCGAGCACTTTACGCTCGAACAGTGGAATGACACTTCATACCTGCACAAGACCAAAGTTGATCCAACGGACACAATTTAAGGGGTGAACATAATGGCAGAAAAAGATTTTCGTGAAGAAAAGAAGAAGGAAACAGAAAAACTGGTTCACAAGCTAATCCAGGCAATTGATGAACACCCAGACAAGGTTAATAACTACTATGACCTGGGTTCACTGTTGACCCGGCTGAATGACTACACCCAGGCTGAGGAACTGTTCATGAAGGCCCTGGGGATCTTCGAAGCTAAGGGTGACCAGGATGCTCAGGACCTGTTGAACTACGGGCTGGGGAACCTCTACTACGAGGTTGGCAAGGTCGACCGCGCCATCGAACTCTACAACAAGATCAAGGATGACAAGCGCAAGGCGGACTCATACCTGATGCTGGCCCAGAGCTACATGAAGAAGGGGCAGCACAAGCAGGCGGTAGCATATGGTCTGACCGCCCACGAACTGCGCAAGGAAGACCCAGCCATCAACCAGGTAATCGGTGATTCCCTCCTGGCGCTCGGCGAGTTTGCCAAGGCGAAGGATTACTATGACGCAATCCTGAAGCGGCACCCTGGCCGGGCTGATACCCAGTTCAACCGGGGAATCGTGGCCATGGTACTTGGCGAACCTTACAAGGACTACCTTGCTCAGGCTAAGCAGCTGGACCTCAACTACTATCAGAAGAGTGAACAGCGGCTGTCTGACATTGAAAAGACCCTGCAGGAAACCCAGGGAAAAAATAATTAATACCATTTGGAAAGGATGACTTCAATGGCTGCTGAAATGGATTTATTTAAGACGCCCGCGGAGCCGTCTTTTTTTGTTGGCCAAGTTCAGTCGGAGATCTTCACGAGTCCGGACTCCTTCTATAAGGTCCTGATCGTTTCGGTCGAGGAGGCGAACTTCGACTGGGATACGCCGGAGATCACCGTCACCGGGAGCTTCGGCGACCTCAGTGATGACCAGACCTACCGTTTTGAGGGCCAGCTGGTCGACCATCCCCGTTATGGCCGTCAGTTCCAGGCCCAGTCGTACCACGTCAACCGACCGACCAGTCGGGAGGGCCTGATTGACTTTCTGTCCGGCAAGCAATTCAGTGGGGTTGGTAAAAAGACCGCGGAGAAAATCGTCGACACACTGGGGACGGACGCCATCGCTAAGATTAACCAGGATCCCCACGTGCTGGATGCCATCACCCTGCGCCACGGAGTTAAGCAATCAATCATTGAAAATCTCCAGGCCAGTCAGGGGATGGACCAGATCATCATCGGCTTGAACGACCTGGGCTTCGGTAGCAACCTCAGTAGCGCCATCTTTGATAAGTACGGGGATGAGACCCTCCACGTGATCCGCGAGAACCCGTACAAGCTGGTTCAGGACATCGATGGGATCAGCTTCAAACGGGCAGACCAGGTTGCCGATCACCTGGGAATTACCCCGGACGACCCGCGGCGGATTACGGCGGCCATCTTCCAAAGTCTCGATGATCTAACCATGGAAACTGGCGATACCTACACCACAACCGGGCCCCTGCTTCAGCAGACCGCCCGCCTGCTGAATGATGGTGGGCAGCGGCAGATTGCTGTTCAGACCATTTCAAACCAGATCGTGTCCCTGGAGAAGAAGGACGCTATCAACTACGAAGACCAGCGAATTTACCCGGCTGCCCTCTATAAGGCTGAATGGCAGATCGCTGACCACCTCCACCGGCTGATGAACGCCCCCGAAGACCACCTGAACCAGCAGACGGTTGACGAGACCGTGCGGAAGGTCAGTGTGCAGACGGGGATCAAGTATGACCTGGTCCAGGAAAAGGCTATTAAGACGGCCCTCAATAACAAGGTAATGCTGTTGACCGGGGGACCCGGGACGGGGAAGACCACGATCATCAAGGGGATCGTGGCGGCCTATGCACGTCTTCATGAGATCTCCCTGGATCTGGATGAGTATAAGGACAACGCCTTCCCAGTTCTATTGGCAGCACCGACCGGGCGGGCTGCCAAGCGGATGAGTGAGGCGACCGACCTGCCCGCCAGTACCATTCACCGGATGCTCGGGTTAAACGGGCGGGAGGTGCCAACTGACATGAATGCCCGGGACATCAAGGGATCATTACTGATCATTGATGAGATGTCGATGGTTGACACCCTCCTCTTCAAGACCCTAGTCCAGGCCATCCCGACTTCAATGCACGTGGTCCTGGTTGGTGATAAGGACCAGCTGCCTTCTGTCAGTCCCGGTCAGGTCTTCCATGATCTGCTCAGCTTCCCGGAGATTCCCCGGG
>CAMFOZ010000190.1 GCA_945971245.1 uncultured Lactobacillus sp. | reverse complement strand
TAAAAAAGGAATGTTATGAACGATTTGTCCACAACATCCCTAGATAAGTTAATATTTTATTTTCCTTTGGCCAGCTTACTTTCAGCCTGGACTCGGTCGGGCTGACCATAAGCATACCCTTGGCGCAAAGAAATGCCGAGCTGGTCAGCCAATTGAACCTGGTCCGACTCTTCAACCTTGCTGACGGTGGCCACAATCCCATATTTTTCTGCCCGCCGCTGCCACTGGGCAAGCGTAATGTCAATCCAGTGGTTGGCTGACTTTTCAAAGGAATTGATGTTGAACTTCAGGTAATCGATATAAGGCAGGAAGGGGCGTAGCATTACGTAGGTCCGCTGGGTCGAATCGACGTCCTCGATCGTTATCTTGACGGTCGTGTGGTCGAGCTTCTTGAGCAATGACCGCATTTGCCACCGCTTGTACGGGCTGGCCCGCCGAATATCGGCAGCATCGACCTCAATGGTCAGCTGCTGGTTATTAATTACGCCCCGTACCCACTTAAAGAAGTAGGCTGCCCGGAAGTCGGTAATCTGACTGACCGTCATGTTCAGGGCCAGCATCTGGATATTGTCGATAATCTGGGGATCAATCTGCCGAATCGTGTAGACAACCTTGCTCAACGGGAAGTCCGCCACATCCTTAGGTAATTGCCAGCACTTCTTTCGTTGGTTGAACTCCCGCAACAACAGCTCGTAACCATGCAGCTTTCCCTCGTGATCGTAGATGGGCTGGCCGAAGTACTCATATTTGTTAACAAAGCCGTGTTCATCATCAATCCCGGTCTTGAGACGGTAACGGAAGTAGGCACTGATACAAAGACCAATGCAGATGACGGTGAACCACACAAAGGTCCACCATAATAAAATTCTCAAATCAGTCATTGCTACCGGCCTTCCTTTCTGGGCTGACCCACTTTCCACTGCCGTACCCCAGCACGGCCTTAATAGCCTTCAGGCAGGTGGTGACAATCGTCAGCGGGTTAACGATCCAGGTGAAGAGCAGGTAGATCGGCGAGAACATCAGATAGCGCAGCTTAGCCCCGTCAAAATCGAGGATCAGGGCGGCTAACACCTGAAAGAGGCCGGCGATCAGCTGGAAGTTAATAAAGATCATGCTCATCGCAATCCCGTGCCAGACCCGCTCGTAGTTCCCAGTAACCGCAAAGTGAATCATCAGCAAGACAAAGATGATACTGGTGATCCAGAAGAAGAAGGACCAGATAATCGACAGGGTCGTATCAGCAAACATCGATAAAATAAAGCGATGCTGCCAGGGGTGGCGGAGGACCTTGGTAAAGTTGGTCAGCCACACCTCGGTTCCCCCTTGGGCCCAACGCTTCCGCTGCCGATAAAGGTCCCGGAACGATTCGGGAACATTCATGTGAAAGACAATGTCGGGCGCGAACTTGGGCGTGACGTTCATGAAGGTGTGATCCCAGGCGATACTGATGTCCTCCGTAGCCCGGTCTTGGCGAAAACCACCGACATCAATCAAGAAGCTCCGTCGATACATCGTGTTGGCCCCACTATACGCGTACATCGTATTATTCAAGGCCGTCTGACTCCGCTTGATAATGCCGACAATGCTGGAGAATTCCACCGTTTGGGACTTCCCCCAGAGGGTCGACCGGTTATAGACATCCATGTTCGCCGTAATTGCCGCATAGTTAAGGCCGGCGGGACTGGTAAAGTACTGCATATACTTGATCAGGGCGTCCTTCTCCGGGAGCGTGTCGGCATCGTTACTGAGGATGTAGTCACCCTTGGCAAAGAAGATCCCGATGTTAAAGGCATGGGCCTTCCCCTGATTCTCCTCAATCCGGATGACCCGCAGTTTTGGATAGCGCTGCTGCATCTGGTGCAGAATCTGTGGTGTCTTGTCAGTACTCCCATCATCCATGACCAGCACCTCATAGTTGTGATAGTTAAGGTCGTTCAACAGGTACTCCAGGGTATCCTGGATGACCACCTCTTCGTTATGGGCCGGGATCATGATGGTGACGAAGGGTTCGTCCTTCAGCACCGCTTTGGCCGGTAGCTCCTCCTCGTGACGAAACGTCATGTAGGAAAGTGCGCCAAAGAACCAGAACATCGCCCCTAGGATCGGGTATAAGCACAGAATTAAGTTAATAACGATCAAAAATGTCATCCAAGGCGAGCTCGTCTGGAAGACCTCATTCATAATATTAGAAACCATCAGTCATCCACCGCCTCTTCATTATTGATAATTTTCTTCAGCTGGTTATTGCGGAGGTTCTGTTCCGGCTTCACCGTATAATAACGACGACTCTGCCGAAATGCCTCATCTCTAAAACGCTTCGTCATAAAGCGCTCGGCCCGGCGTTGTTCCCACTGGTTCTTCGTCATGTCAAACATTGGCCACTTTTCAATTAAACCACGGGCACGACGGACCTGGATATAACCCATGGCAAAGCAAAAGACGGCGATGACGCCCGCCGCAAAGGCAAGGAAGACCATCAGGAAATTCAATTCGGTAAAGCCCTCCGCATAGTGCCAAAAGAAGTGACCGTGTCGGCCATTTGTCCGGTACGCCCAGTAGGTCGATGTGGTGATAAAGATGGGAATGAACAAAATGATCCAGACCAGGATCACCACCAGGGTCTGCCAGATTTTTGTCCCCCAGTAACCCCGTTCAAAATAACGGTCACGATAGTTACGGTGTAAATGTTTATCCATGGGCAATTAATTTGGTAATGAAACGAATAAGTTCGCGATTGCCATTCTCCTTACTAGCTAAATTTATGTTATTCACTAAAAGGTTAAGCAAATAAT
>CAMFOZ010000189.1 GCA_945971245.1 uncultured Lactobacillus sp. | reverse complement strand
TCTTATAAAAGCGCCCCGCCAGTTTATAACCATAGGCCTCATGAAATTTAGGGCTTGCCAAGGTTAAGTGTTGATCAGGCTGACCGTCATGTGGGTAAACAATGTGGGCAGTCATGTTAACCACCTTCATCTGCCGGCAGATTTTCTCAAGCATATCATATAATTTTGTGCCGACATGCTTTCCCCGGCAGTCACGATCTACATAGATGGATGTTTCCACCGTCCACTGGTATGCGTAACGCGGATTAGCTGGACTAACGTACGCAAAACCGACAACCTGGTCACCCAGCATCGCGACCAGGTATGGAAAACGCTGCTGGGTCTTCTTGATTCGTTCTGTCAGGTCAGCCATCGATGGAATAGCTACCTCACAGGTGATCGCCGTATTTTCCACATAATATCCATAAATCCGCTGAATTGCGGCAGCGTCAGTTGGCCGAGCTAACCGCAATACTACTTCGGTCATTATCATCCCTCCTTTTTACCTGTTAGTCCCCATTATTATAACGAGATTTGGTTAGTCAGAACCATTCTAATTGCTGGTTCTTAGTTAAAATTTTATGATAGGAGTAACAAATCTTGAAAGGATGACTATTATGCAAAATGCTTACCTCATTCACGGCACCTCCACCCGGGACGACGACTGGTTCCCCTGGTTAGAAAAGGCCTGCGCTCCACAGATCAAACTTGACCGGATCTTCCTCCCCAATCCCTTTGCGCCACAAGCAGACGAATGGAACGATGCCGTTGACCAGCAGGTGCCAGCCACTGACGGCCTAACCCTAGTTGCTCACAGTCTGGGGTGTATCACTGCTCTACGCTTCGTTGCTCGTCATCAGATCCACGATGTTCGCCTGCTACTGGTTGGCGCATTTGATCAAGGATTACCAACCTATCCCGAACTCGACAACTTTATGATGCCCGCTCCGGATTACCAACAAATCACTCCTAAGGTTTCACGGGCCACCGTCATCACCGCTAAGGACGATCCAATCGCTCCCTACCGCAATAGCATCAGCGTCGCCCACCAGTTGGGTGCCAAGCTGATCGTCCAGCCCACCGAGGGCCACTTCTTAACCAGTGATGGCTTCAGCGAGTTTCCCCTGGCCCTTAAGGAACTCCAACGTCTAACCAAATAAAAAAAGAGGATCTCGATCAGATCCTCTTTTTTATCTTTATAGGTCGTTACTCCGCGGCTTATCGGTCATCTTAAACGTTAGGATAATCCCAATGATAACCAGCACCAGGGTAAAGTAGATCCCATAGTGAACACCATTGGTAAAACGAACCGCGGAACTTCCCGTAGCGGCATTCCGCCCTAATTCCAGGAAGCTGGTTGCCAGGGCCGTGGCCAGGGCACCAACAATCTGTTGCATCGTATTCAAAATAGTACTACCATCGGCTGATTCCATTCCAGATAAGGAATTCAAGGCACTGGTCTGCGATGGTGACATTGCCAAAGGACACCCAATCATCAAAATGACGTGGGCGGTGATTACATAGGCGATTGACGAATGGTCGCTAGTCAGAGCTAACATTCCGGCACCAATGAGGGCAATAAAGAAACCGATCATTGCTGGCTTCTTGGCACCAACACTATCGTACATCCGTCCAGCAACTGCCGAAGTCAGGGCATTAATTACCCCACCCGGCAGCATGATAATCCCGGTCAGGGCCACTGGTAGTAACAGGCCGTTTTGGATGTACATTGGTAACAGGTACATTGCGGAAAGGATGATCCCAAAGTCTAACATCACCAGGGTCGATCCAATAGCAAAGGACCGCGTCTTAAATACCCGCAGATTAAGGATTGGCGTTTCCAGATGGAGCTGCCGGTGAACATAAAGTGCCAACACAACAATCCCAATAACCAGTGAAGTCAGGACAGATACTGATAGCCAACCATCACGACTAGCTAGACTGGCACCAATTACCAGTCCTGAGCAACCAACTGCTGATTCAAGAATTGATAAAACATCAACGTGTGGTCGAGTAATCTTGCCCACGTTTTCCAGTGAAGTAATTGCAAAAATCAACGCGATTGCCAAGAAAGGAATAAAGCACCAGAAGATCCAGTTCCAAGATGCCTTAGCTAAAATCAACCCAGTTAACGTTGGCCCAATTGCTGGGGCAAACATAATAACTAGGGCACAGACCCCCATGACAGCCCCAATCTTCTGCGGTGGGAAAATCTGCATAACGACCGCAAACATCAGGGGAAGGATGAGACCGGTCCCAATCCCCTGAATCATCCGACCAATCAGAAGGATCGGGAAGTTTACCGCCATGGCAGAAATTGCTGCACCGATAATAAAGTCAACTAAGGCAAAGATGATAATCTGCCGCGTGGTAAACCACTTTGAAATCAAACTCGACAGGGGTAAGACAATCCCGATGATCAGCATGTAGCCGGTCACCAGCCATTGAACGGTTGCCGTATTGACATGAAAGGCCAGGGTTAGCTTAGGCAGGGCGATGTTCAGGGAAGTCTCACTAAACATTCCCACGAAGGCCCCTAATAACATACTAACCATGGCAAGTTTGGGATGACGGACTTGCCGTACCCGCGCTTCATTATTCATACTAAAAAATCACTCCTCTAATTAATTCTCTGATTACACAATTGGTTACTTTATCAAAGATAATTAATTTTCGTAAGTGATTTTTATTAGTGTTGCTTTTCTTAAGTATATGGCTTAATAATATTAAGTTGTATTTTGCTAAATAACTTCGTTTACCTTGCTTATCTACGCCCGGGAAATTAAAAACAGGCGCTACAATATTATGCTTTTCTTCCATAAATAATCTTCCTATAT
>CAMFOZ010000188.1 GCA_945971245.1 uncultured Lactobacillus sp. | reverse complement strand
TCGCTGACTGCGCCTTAGTTAGGCTGTCGTGCACATCTGCTAAGTCCTGCTTAGCGGCACTTACGTCGCTCTTCAGGGCTTCCACACTAGCGGAGTTGGCCGCCTTAGCGGTATCGACCTCGTTCTGTACCTGGGCTACGTCAGCTCTGATCTTAGCGGCATCACTAGCGGCGTTGGCAGCTGTCTGCTGAATTTCCGCTGTAGCACTATCCATTGCTGACTTTGCTTCAACCACCGCTGAACTCTGTGCAACGATAGCATCACTATTGACCTTACTTGCAGCAATAGCCGATTCAGCAGCAGATACGGCGGAGTTAGCGGCGGACACGGCGGCAGGTATCTCAGCAGTGGCGCTATCGACTTCCTTTTTGACCTTATCTCCAACCGTCGAATTGATATCAGCAATCTCGTTTGGTTTCAGTAGTCGCCACATCCGCTCAGCATCTGGACGTCTGAAAATCAGGCCCTTCGGCGTGATTACGGCATTGAAGTCCCTGCCGTTCGTCGAATAACCAAAGGCATTACCACCTTTGAGGAGAGTATCTTGGCCCATACCGACAAAACCGGCATGGTCGCCAGATACGTCAACATTGGTGTAATCGCGTTGCCACTTAACCGACATTCCCACGGCCAGCTTGCCGCTGCCGTCAGTGATCTCATTCCCATTCAGAGAAGCATCCTGATCGTCGTTAGTCTTGCCAGAATTAATCAAGTAAATCTGGTTAGCCTTCAGCGCCTTAATATCATCGAGCGTACTTAGATCATCAATGACACCAGCCTGATATCCATATTGACGTACCAACGCCAAGTTAGTTATCAGATCAGCCGCGTGGATATCTTGACCACGCAGATCAACAATCAAAAAACAGCCTGCTGGAAATCCTAAGTTGGTAAGCTTCTTAGGATCCCATTGGCTGTCTTTTGAGTATTCAACTAATGCATTGACTTTTAATTCGGCAGAAGAAGCGTCCTGAACCAAGCTTTTATTGTCAGCCGTTGCTTTGATCAAAGCAAAAGAATAATCACTTTTGATCTGACTTGCCTGGCTCAGGATCACTCCTTTCGATATTTTCGCCAAATGTTCTCACCTCGTTTCTTGTCCATGTTTGATTACCCCAGCCATTAAAGATCGTTGCTTGCTTTGAAATACCGTCATTAAAGGAAGCATCATAGTCAAGCATTGACTTAGGGTTAGAGTTTAGGTTTACGGTTGTTTGACTAGCTTTGCTGTATGGATACCAGGTATATCCCACGGTTGGCAGTTGTTCAACATAGCCGTTTGTTTTGATCTCAAATCTAACGATGTCACCTAGGACCGGCTGGTCGTTAGACGTCTTAGTAATCTGGACTGACAGTGCTGGGTTAGGGACGAATTGCTTCTTGGCATATTCTTCGGCAGTCGTTGGATCAGTAAGCTGATCGTTAGTCAAATCACCGCCATCGAACAATCCCCAGCGTTTAATTGAGTCTTCATCCTTAGCTAAAAATGGTTGGAAGTAATACTGATCTTGCTGATCGTTGTAGGTCTCAGTATCAGCATCAGTGCCATCATCACCACCAGTTAAGCCACCGCCGCTAGACACGATTTTAGCCATCTGGTCGTTACGCTCCCACCAAGTTGGCGGATACGAATCAATTGACTGGGTCATACAAGACTGACCAGGTGCCGGCTCATAGATCATTGTGCTGTTATTTAGCGCCATGCTAATGTGATATGAACCACCGTGTGAGCCATAAAAGCCCATGTCACCAGTCTGTACTTGGGAGCGGCTGATCTCATGCCCGTACGGTTCCATTGAAACCGTATAAGCGGGGATACTGATGCCGAAGTCTTTGTACACCTGGCTGACAAACGAAGAGCAGTCCATCCCCGAGAATGGGTTACCTCCACGTGCGCCACCAGCGCCACCCCAGACATACGGGACACCAAGGTATTTCTTAGCGTCAGCGATTACCGCCTGAGCACCCTTAGCATTAGGGCCAATGGCACCGTTCGGCAGACCAGTATCAGCCGTACCGGTACCAGAATTGCTGTATGTAGCACCAACGACTCGAAACTGATTTTTGATGACTGTCGAATCAGTATCAAGTTGGACCTGCGAAGTGTCGTGGAGGTAATCAATTCGGTGGCCTCGATACTTATAGAAGCTATCGTGATCGTAGACGTCGATCTCATAGCCATTCGGATAGATAACAGCATCCGTCCAAGTAGCAGTGATCTTGCTGATTCCGCTCTTAAGATCAGTGGCATCAAACAAGACAGGCTGTTGACTGAAACTGCCAATCACCTTCCACGTAAAGCCCGGAGCATTCACTCCATTAGCATCCCCAACATAGTATTGGAGAATATCCTTAGGTGTCACAGTAGCCATGTTGTTAGCATCTAGCTGAGGGCCCTTTACGGTTGTCTGATCACCGGCATTATGCTGTTCTTGACTGCTATCAGCAGTATTACCGTCATGGATCCGCCACCGAGATAGCTCAGACATCACTTGCGAGCAACTAACTTGTAAAGCTGTTGCCCCGCCACTCTTCACGTCAGACACCTGCTTTATTACGAAAGCTTGTCCACGATCATAGATGATGTTTTGCGTAGTCAGAAGTGAGTAGGCTTCTGAGCCATCATCATAGGCGGTGAACTGCATAGTAAAATCACCATTCACTTCGGCCGTCCAGTAGTAGGTGTCTGGTAAGAACGATCGCAAATTGGCCTTGTGATCTTTATTGAGATGGTCTTGAACAACGATCTTATTAGTGTAATCTCGCATTCAATCACCTCTCAAATCAGATAGATAAAAGGAAAACTGAATGTAATATCGCATGAATTACATCCAGTTATCGTA
>CAMFOZ010000187.1 GCA_945971245.1 uncultured Lactobacillus sp. | reverse complement strand
CGCTGGGCATCGTCAGAGTATTCATCACTAAGCGCCTGCAGCGGGTGCTGGTAACCAATATTAGCCGTGTAGCGGTCGTTAGCAACCTTTAAACCAAAGGAAAGCAGGTTGCCGTTCTCCAGCTGGTCAGCCAATTGGCCACTGATGGTCAATGATGGATCATCAATCCGCCGTTGGGCAAAGGTCAAGGCTAACCGGTATTCACGCGGTGCATTGAAGTCCTCGACAAACTTCTGAAGCTCCAGCATCAATTCATTGGCAGCCTTCTTCATCCAGTCCGTTTCGTCCTTGGCTTTCTGAAGAGCAACCTCATTATTGAGCTTCCGAGCTTCAACCAGGCGGTGAGCCAGATTATCTGGTAACGGTGAAACCAGGCTGTCTAATAACAAGAGCTCCAAGAAGTTAATCGTATCATCACTGATCCCAGTCCTTGACAGTGGATCCAGGTCGAAGTTCCGGAATTCCAGGTAGTTAATTCCGTTCTTGAGGATTCCCGTCAGGTCATTGTTATCGTGGTTGTGCCGCCGCATCCGGACTGGACCGAAGAATTCCTTCAGGCTGTAGAAGTTACCGTTATCGATGTACTTCTGGAGTTGGGCGAAGTGTTCCTCCAGTGAAGCATAGGTAACCTGTTCAGTTGCCAGGTTGTCATCACCGTAGTTACTGCACCGCAGGCTCCGCACTGGCAGTTGCAGGTCATCCGGAAAACTCTGCGGCATATCTTCGGTAACCGGGCTAGCACCGAAGAGGTAGGTGAAGAGCCACTGGTAGAGGTAGAAGCGCTGAGCCAGTTTGAAGTAGAGGTGGTTTTGAAAATCGGTCAGGCTCGTGTAGCGGTCGGTATAGAAGCGCTGGTACAGTTCCTTTACCAAATCATTATCTAAACTAAAGTTGACGTGGACGTCCCCTAAGATCTCCTGGGCGATCCCGTACTTTTTGCCCAGGTAGTCATGGTTGGCCTGGTCCCAAGGCTTACTGAAGTCGGTTTTGAGGAAGTCCAGGTCATTCTGGTACAGTGGCGCCGGGGCCATGCTTAGCGGCCAGAGGCGTTCATCATCATGCAAGTGAGCAATCATGATCTGCTCCAAGACCTTCAGGTGACGAACAGCCCGCTTACTGCCGACAACTGGCTCGGTCTCAAAGTCGAGCATATCATCAGTGTAGCCAGAGTTCAGGTACAAATTATGTTGCCGAGAACGTAGGTTAACTGGGTACGGGTAACGGCTGGCCCGTCCATTCGTTAACACCCGGTGTTTTTTTACTTCCAATCCAAAGCGACAGGCGAACATCTTAGCGTTCATGGCGGGCTCGTTCAGCGCCGCCTTGATCGCATCGTATTTTCCAGTCATCGCTTCTCCACCCCCATCTTTTTATCTCGCAATCAACTGTAACACTTTTGGGATATAATGAGCAAGATTTTAATTTAATTCTGCAAGATCAAAAGGAACGACCCTGCTGACCAGCAGATGTCGTTCCCTTATTTTATTTTGTAATGTAGTCCAACAGCTTGAACATTACCTGTTTATTGGTTGCTGGAACCCCATGATCAATGATTTCCTGTGGCGTTTGGTGCAGGGCATTATGATCAAGCGGGTATTGATTATCGTTGACCGCCATCTCCCGGACGTTATCGATCAGCGGTTCAAAGTGGAACTGCAGACCGATCACATTATCACCGAGCAGAAAGCCCTGGTTTTTAACCAGGTCACTGGAGAAAAGCAGCTGCGCCTCATCAGGGACCTGGAACATTTCCTCATGCCAGTGCAGAGCCGTCAGCTGGTCGGGAATACCTGGAATAGCGTCTGATTGACGGTAAACCGGGGCCCAGCCAACTTCCTTGTGTGGTGCCTTACCAATCTGGTAGCCAAGCGTCTTAGCGATTTGTTGAGCACCATAGCAGGCACCAAAGATTGGCTTGTGCTGGTCGAGAAGTTCTTGGATCAGGACCCGCTCTTGCTTAATCCACGGCAGATCATCGTTTGGACTCATTGGGCCACCCAATACTACTAAAAGATCTGTCTCGTCGGCGGTTGGCAGGTTGCCGAACTGGTAGGGATGGTAAACGTAGAAGTCATGACCATAAGCGTGTGCCCAGTCCTGAATGGAACCCGGTCCCTCGTTTGGCGTGTGTTGCAAAACATTAATCCGCATGTTAATTCCTTTCCATCGACGGCAATGTTGGACTAGGTATCGCCTGCAAGTACCTAAGATGGCACTATTCTAACACACTATTCGACGAGGAGGTAATAGTGAAGTTCCAAGGAGGATCACATTTGGTGTTAGTGACCGTTTATTTTATTTCCCGGGAAATGATTTTCGGTGGCTGCCGGATGAGTCTCCTTGAGCAGGACAATATCGGCTGGCGTTGCACACCCGTGATGATAACGGGCTGCCGCATATCTCACCCGACTGACTGATACCCAGCGGTCCCCGGCCCATGTTTCCGCAAGCCGCGGTGCTGCCGCAGGTCCGTACCCCTTTCCCGGACGGACTCGATCCAACCGCCAGCTCGGGCAGGTGATCAGCTGGGCAGTTGGTGTGCGCTCATGCCAGCGGGCTTCGTAGCGCCAGTCGGCTTTTCGCCAGGTATATTTAACCTGGTGATAGCCGTTTTTTAATTGTACCTGATGGTCTGCGTTTTGCGGGATCGGCCATGGAGCGGTAGTGCGTAAATTTACCATTATCATCTAGCTTTCGTATGCAAAATTCAAAACTAAGCAGTGATTTTCCCCCACATATATGGGGAATACTTAATGTTTTAGATATATTTTAGGTCAATGATAGAGTCACCCTGACGTGTACCCCCAGAGTTGGAAATCAACTCTGGGGGTATTTCTATGACTAAA
>CAMFOZ010000186.1 GCA_945971245.1 uncultured Lactobacillus sp. | reverse complement strand
TCGCCGGACTGACTGATGTTGCTAAGGATGACCCCGCCATTGATCGGCCACTTAATATTAACCAGGAACAGGTAACCTGGGTGAAAAGGGCTGACCAGCTCAGGCGGCACTACCGTTAGTCAAATGTTGTTTTCTTCACAAACTCACGAAAAGGTTTACAATGAAGTTGTAAGTTCAATTAAGTGAGGCTGATAGACATGGAAACGCAAATTGATGATTTATCAAAGACAATGCGGGCCTGGGCAGTTACTACCCCGGGACCAATCGATGGTGACCGGGCACCGCTCAAGATGGTTGAGAAGCCCGTACCAACTCCTGGGCGGGGCGAGGTCCTGGTCAAGGTTTTGACCTGTGGGGTTTGCCACACCGACCTGCACGTAACTGAGGGGGACCTGCCCGTCCACAAGGAACACGTCACCCCTGGTCACGAGATCGTCGGTAAGGTGGTTGCCCAGGGACCTGAAACCCAACGCTTTAGCCTGGGTGAACGGATCGGGATTCCGTGGTTCCGGCATGCCTGTGGGGTTTGCAAGTTCTGCCGGTCCGGCCACGAAAACCTCTGTCCGCATTCTGTCTACACAGGCTGGGACCATGACGGTGGATATGCCGAGTATGTAACGGTCCCAGAGGGCTTTGCCTACCGGATTCCTGAGAAGTTTGATTCGCTGGAGGCTGCTCCATTGCTCTGTGCCGGGATTATCGGTTACCGGGCCTTTGAACGGGCCAACGTTCCGGCTGGTGGTCGGCTCGGTCTGTACGGCTTTGGTGGTTCGGCCCACATCACGGCCCAGATTGCCATGGCCCAGGGGATTGAGGTCCACGTCTTTACCCGGGGCGCCGATGCTCGGAAGTTTGCCCTCCAGCTCGGTTGTGCATCAGCCCATGGCGCCTATGATCTTTCTGACGTGCCGTTGGATTCCTCAATTATTTTTGCCCCGGTTGGTGACATTGTTCTGCCAGCGATGGCCAGCCTGATTCCAGGTGGGACCCTGGCCCTGGCCGGAATCCACATGACTGATGTTCCCGCTTTGAATTACCAGAAGCATCTCTTCCACGAGAAGACGATCACCAGTGTGGAGAGCAACACCCGGCGTGATGGCGAAGAGTTCCTGACCCTAGCTGATCGGCTGAATATTCGCCCTGAGGTTCATGAATACCCGTTTGAAAAGGCTGACGAAGCACTGAAGTATGTCAAGCGCGGTGATATCAAGGGTGCCTGCGTATTACGGATTAGCCATGATGAATAGCTGATGATATACTAGATGACATCATAATTGAAATGAGGGAAGAAAATGGATTATCCACAATTAGACCTGGCAAAGGCACAGGGACCAAAAGCAATCATTAAGACCAATAAGGGGACAATTGAGGTGCAGCTCTTTGAAAAGCTGGCCGCAAAGACGGTTAAGAACTTTGTCGAGCTGGCTAAGAAGGGTTACTACGATGGGGTAACTTTCCACCGGGTTATTCCGGACTTCATGATCCAGGGCGGTGACCCAACTGGTACTGGCCGTGGTGGCGAGAGTATCTACGGTCGCCCGTTTGAAGATGAATTCTCTGAACAATTATTCAACTTCAATGGGGCCCTCTCAATGGCCAATGCCGGTCCTAACACCAATGGTAGTCAGTTCTTCATCGTCTCTAATGAGCATGTTCCGGCCAACATGATTGACCAGATGAAGATGGTCGGCTATCCACAGGAAGTTATCGATCACTACAAGGAAAACGGTGGAACACCATGGCTTGACCACCGCCACACCGTCTTTGGTCAAGTGATCAAGGGGATGGATGTTGTTCAGGCCATCAGTAAGGTTGAACGTGACCAGATGGATAAGCCAAAGGATGACGTTGTGATGGAAAAGATCACAATTGAATAGTTATCAACAAAATGAGCCGCCGCAGGGGAAAACTTGCGGCGGCTTTTGTTATACCTGGTATTAGTGCTCATTGGTAAGCAGGTTCCACAATTCCTGTTTACGTGGGGTTAGTTCCTCTGTCTCACGCATGGCCACGGAGAGGTGGAAGATTGGTTGGTCGGGACCACTGATGGAAAGCTGTTTGAGGTTATCCCCATTTTCCACCGCGAGGCTTGTCAAAAAGGTGATCCCGAGATTTTCACTGACCATCGCCTTGATAACGTGGATGTCGGCCGTCCGGTAGAGAATGTGCGGCCGGAAGTGGGCCCGGCGACACATCTGTTTGAAGGCTTGGTCATGGAAAAATTCAGTATCGGGGATGATGAACTGTTCGTTGCGCAGACTAGCAAAGTCAACCGTGGACTGTTTAGCCAGGGAGTGGTTGGCGCCGACGATGACCTGGAAGGGGAAGCGGGCCAGCTCCTGAGCCTTTAAGCGGGCCTCCTTGAGTGGTGATAGTGAACCGAGCAGGGCCATGTCGAGGTCGCCGTGCTGGAGCATCTTCAGTAATTCCTTGGAGCCGTGCTCGTATGTCTCAAGGTCCGGCATCAGCTGGTGACGCATCAAGCGGGGCGTCAGTGGCGGAAAGTAGTAGTTACCAATGATTGGTGGCAGACCAAAACGAATCTTGGTGGAGTTGGCCCGGTCGATCTCCTTCTTGGCAATCAGGAGTTCATTTAAGATCAGGTCGACGTGGTTGGCAAATTGTTGGCCGGTGGCGGTGACGTGGAGTTCCCGGTGGACGTGGTCACGGACGAAAAAGGTGGTGTTGAAGTCCTGCTCCAGGCGCTGGATGGCCATGGTGATGGTGGGCTGGCTGACCCCAAAGTGCTGGGCCACCTTAGAAAAATTTTGATCTTTTATCAGCTGCTGGTAATATTCTAAATCTTTAATTTTCATTTTAATTCCTTCATATCCTGTCTCTTATACACATCTGACGCTGCCGACGAAGGCTTAGGTG
>CAMFOZ010000185.1 GCA_945971245.1 uncultured Lactobacillus sp. | reverse complement strand
AAAAAAGCAGGAGCAACAACTCCTGCAAAATAAGCGGGTAACGAGAATCGAACTCGCGACGCAACCTTGGGAAGGTTGTGTTTTACCACTAAACTATACCCGCATAAACTAGCTCAATTAACTTACTAAGCTAGTATATAACTTTATTGACTATTTGTCAGCCTTTTTTGTCGATTTCTTGCTAGTTTTTTTCTTGGCGGTTGATTTGGTTGACTTAGACTTCTTATCGTCCTTCTTGTCATCAGCCTCATCGTCGTCCTTTTCCTCACGAGGAACGGCCTTGATCATCTTCGCTTCTTTCTGGCGAATTACGGCCCGGCCGTTCAGTTCATTGACCCCACTCTTATCAGATGGGTCAAAGTCCTGGATCGAAATCATAATTGAATTAGTGTAGACTTTCTCAACAACACCGGAGAAGTCATGCTCCATGGGACCGAACTTCTTGCCCTTTACAACATCACCAATTTCGAAATCAGCCACTAAAATTCACCTCATCATATGTTCGTTTGCAATATATGCTACTTTACACTTTTTAAGAGTCTTTTTCAAGTCAAATGTCTGCTGGTGTCGAGCAATCGGGAATGCTAAAATTGAAGGAAAGGAGTGAATTTCAATGTTACAAGCGATTGCTATCTTCGCGACAGCCTTCCTAATTGTCGCTAATCTCGGGGGAAATAAGGCTAAAAAGGAAAAACATGTGACCGACTGGTTAATCTTTGCCCGCTTATGCTTCTTTGTCCTGCTTACCGTTTCTATCGTTAAGTTAATCTTGACCTTCCCGCACAATTTCTGGATCGGCCTCGGGATAATCATCTACTTAATCGTCGTCTATGCGTTTATGGAAACAACTTTCCGCCTAAAGCGGGAAACTTTTGGTAATCCGAACCGCTCCTATATGGTGATTTTTGCTCTAGTAATCGCCCTTGTAGCAGTCACTTTATGGTTCTGAAAAATTTTTTGAATTAATTTTGGAAAAAGCCTTGCATTTCTCTGGAATTTGGATATAATAATTTATGTTGTCTGGTTGAGAGATAACAAAACAACTTAATAATAAGTTGATGCCCCAGTGGCGGAATTGGCAGACGCGCAACGTTCAGGTCGTTGTATGGGTTTCCATGTACAGGTTCGAATCCTGTTTGGGGCATAAGATAAGTCCGGTAGTTATTCTACCGGGCTTTTTGTTTTCCTTCGTACAATAACCAGGGTATTAGAAAAGGGATGCGCTTCTTTTAGCCATCCCTTTTCTGCTTTTTTTAATTGTTAGTCATCGAGCCATCTGAGTAAACATTAACACTCTGGGCGGTACCCGTCATTGTCCCCTGAGTCGGATCAATCGCCTTAACGAAATAAGAACCATCATCGTTACGGATTGGCTGCCCAGTGTCCGCATCATACATTACTGTCCAGTGATAATTGCCATTACCATCGCCATACTTTGCACGAGCGGCGGCTAATGCTTGATCTGCGTTATTGATACCACCCTGCTGCGAACCATCACCCTGCGACTGTTGTTGATTATCGCTGCCGTTATTATTAGATTGAGCAGCTGTATGCTGACTATCGTTACTTTGCTGACCACCAACACCACTACCGGATAACCGACTGCTACTATTGGACTGTTTATCCTTATCACTAGTAGCCTTTTTATGAGTCTTATGATGCTTAACTACCTTCGTAGACGTAGTAGACGAGCTGCTAGCTGCCTTATGCGACTGTGATGCCAGATTATTGCACCCGGCCAAACTAAGCCCGGTTAGTATGGTAACACAAGCTAAACCTATCTTTTTCATTCCAAGGTATCCCGCAATATCAATATGTTCAATCTTATTATGCTCTCATTTATGGATATTGAATATATAATTTAATGCATTTATTTCTTATCTTTGTCCAATGTATTAGACTGCTACACAGATCTGATATAATTAACGCAAATCCAACGAAAAGACTGTGAATATTTTGACGAAAAACAAATTATACGACATTGTGATGGCCATTCTCGCCCTCGTGTCGATCTTCTTGATCATTCTGAGCTTCGGTGGCGTGATTAACCTAAACACTGGCTACCCTGAGCTGCTCAACAATGTTCTCCTGATCATCTTCACGATTGATTACTTCGGTCGCCTGGCACTTGCTAAAGACAAGCGTAAGTTCTTCAAGGACAACATCTTTGACCTCCTGTCGATCATTCCGGTCTCACCAGCCTTCAATATCTTCCGGCTGGGCCGCCTGGCACGGTTCTTCCAGATCTTCCGCCTGCTGCGCCTGATTGGATTGACTGGAAAGCTCAACCGCCTCCTCCACACCAATGGCCTGATCTACATCATCTACACCAGCATCTGTATCCTGGTCATCGCCGCGTCAATGTACTCAATCAGTGAACACGTCCCCTATGGCCGCTCCCTCTGGTGGGCCATCGCCACGGCAACCACCATTGGTTACGGTGACATCTCACCCCACACCTTCATCGGTAAGCTCGCCGCAATCTTCTTGATGATCGTCGGCATTGGGATCGTCGGGGTGCTGACCAGCTCCTTAACCAATCTCTTTATCCACGACCACACAGAAGACCAGATGCAAAAGATCCTGAATAAGCTCGATCAAATTGAAAAGACCAACCGTGAGCTCACCGCCGAGATCAAACAACTCAAGATTAGCCAAAAAGAAAAGATGAAGTGATTGCGTAATATCACTTCATCTTTTTCTTATCAATCAGTTGAATCATCGTACCGTACCCGGTGACCACCAAGAACTTTGGAGCAACCTGAACGTTAGCAACATTAGTAGTAAAGCGGACGTTGACCACCCCATCAGCCCCCTTGGCCTTTGCCCGTGACTTGAGCTTGGCCTCAACATCACTGAAAAGCTGGTCCATGGACTCAA
>CAMFOZ010000184.1 GCA_945971245.1 uncultured Lactobacillus sp. | reverse complement strand
CGGTAAAGATAAGAAATTCATCTTATCCTTACCGAATATCATAGAGCCTAAAAAAACACCTCCCACATTTCTGTGAGAGGTGTCGGCATCCATCAATACCAGTTGACAGATACCCACTTTAGTCTTCCTTCCGGTGCCGGATATTAAATGAATGGCGACTGGAATGACTGTTACCATGATGATCATTGCGCCGGTGGGAACGGTAGCCGTTTCGACGGCCGTGCCCTTCGTGACGACGCCGATAGTGGCCGTTGTTGCCCCGTGAATGGTTATGGCGGTTACGCCGTGGCAGCGGCCGTTCTGGCGTAATCTTAACCGGAACATCACTGGCCGCTTCCTTGGTCATGTCATTGAGCAGAGCAGCTACCAGGTCGGTGGCATTATGGGTCTCCAGGAGCTTAGCTGCGGCATCCTTGTAACGGTCAGTGGTATCCTGAGCGATCAGTTCATCAATGTCGTTGAAGGCCGTGGCCACTTGACCGCGGAAGGCTTCCTCGGCCGTTGGTGGCTTCAGTGGCAGCATCCGGACCCGGGTCAGCTTCTCAATCTCGTGAAGGTAGTCCATCTCGTTTGGTGTTACGAAGGTCAGTGACATTCCGTGGTGTCCGGCCCGGCCCGTCCGACCAATTCGGTGAACATAACTATCGGGATCAGATGGAATATCGTAGTTGTAAACGTGGGTAACCCCGGAGATATCCAATCCCCGAGCCGCCACGTCGGTTGCAACCAGGATATCCAACTGACCATTCTTAAACTTCCGCATGATCTTGGTCCGTTGGTCCTGGCTCAGGTCGCCATGAATGCCGGCCGCGTTGTAGCCCCGGGCAACTAACCCCTTGGACAGTTCATCGACCCGCCGCTTGGTCCGGCCAAAGACAATCGTCAATTCAGGATCCTGAACATCAATCAGCCGGGTCATAATATCAAACTTCTCGTAATCACGAGCGCGAACATAGTACTGATCAACAAGGTCCGTCGTCAGCTCCTTAGCCTTGATCCGTACCATCTTTGGGTCAGTCATGAACTGAACACCGATCTTCTTGATCTCCGGTGGCATTGTCGCCGAGAAGAGCAACGTCTGCCGGTCCTTTGGCGTCTGGTTGATAATGGCCTCAATGTCATCGAGGAAGCCCATATTGAGCATCTCATCGGCCTCATCCAGCACCAGGGTCTTGATGTTGCCTAGCTTGACCGTGTGCCGATTCAGGTGGTCACGAAGCCGTCCTGGCGTCCCCACCAGAATCTGTGGGTGTTGCTTCAGGCTCTTGATCTGCCGGCGGATGTCGGCCCCACCATAGACTACCTGAACCCGGACATGCTTATCCTTCCCCAGTCGGTACAGTTCCTCTTGGGTTTGGATAGCCAATTCCCGGGTTGGTGAGATCACCAGGGCCTGGATATCCGGGTCCTTAGTGTCAACGTGTTCGATAATTGGCAACCCAAATGCGGCCGTCTTACCGGTCCCTGTCTGGGCTTGACCGATCACATCTTGACCATCCAATACCATTGGGATGGTCTGTTCCTGAATTGGCGTGGCCTCTTCATAGCCGCTCCGCTTAATTGCTTTCAATAGACTTTCTGACAAGCCTAATTCGCTAAATTTCAAAAAATTTCCTCCTAAAAGATACGGGCAAGGGGCTGCAACCAATGTCACAGCCCCGCGCACCATTAATCATTTTGCTTTTTTTCAATTGCGTCCAGTACTTTTTCAAGGTGGATTCCATGACTCGCCTTCAACAGAACCAGGTCACTTGCCGTCAGGGTTGCCTGCAGATCCGCTGTCAACTGGTCCAGTTGATCAGCCTGGTAATAGTGAATGGCCGCTGCTGGATAGCCGTCTTCTTGCAACCGGTCCTTTAAGGCTGCCATTTGCTTCCCAACCAGGTAGACTTCCTGAATCTTAGCAGGGTCAATCTGCGTCGCCAGACTAGCGTGTAGCCGGGCTGAAGCCTCCCCAAGCTCTAACATGTCACCCAGGACCGCGATCCGCCGACCTTCAGTTGGCATCTCGGCCACCGTCTTGAGGACCTGCTTAGCCGCCGTCGGGTTGGAGTTGTAAACATCGCTCAGAATCTGCTCGCCGTTTTCACCAGTAACCCATTCTGCCCGGTTTTCCGTCAACTCAACATTAGCCAGGGCCTGCTTGATGTGGTCCGGCGTGATGTGGAGCAAACGGCCAACCGCCATGGCTGCCAGGGCGTTGTTAACGTTGTACTCACCCACCATCGGGATCGTAAACTGCAGGTCTGGCCATTCGTTAACCGTGAAGGTCAGGGAACGTGGCTTTTCCTCCACACTCGTTGCGTAGAGGTCATCGTCAAGGTGCCGGCCGAACCGCACCAGACGTTGGTCGATCTTGGCGGCCCGTTCATTCAAGAGCGGTTCATCCCCGTTATAAACCAGGGTGCCGTCTTCCTTTAAGCCGTTGGTGATCTCCATCTTGGCATCAGCAATCCGGTCACGGGTACCGAAGAACTCAATGTGGGCCTCACCAATCATCGTGATGACCGCAATATCTGGTGATGCCAACTTACTTAGGAAGTCCAACTGACCAAAGCGGTCCATCCCCATCTCAACGACAACGGCCTCCGTATTGGCCTCCATGTTGAGCAGGGTAACCGGAACACCAATCTCGTTGTTGAAGTTAGCATAGGTCTTGGTGACATTCAGTTGGGTACTCAGGATTGAGGCAATCATATCCTTAGTAGTCGTCTTACCGTTACTACCCGTGACGGCAACCACCATTGGGTTGATCTTGTGCAGGTAATACTTACTAAGTTGCTGAAGGGCCTTCAATGGATCGTCAACCACCAGCAGTGGGTGGTCATGGTCCATAATCTCGTGATCACTGGCCCACAGTGATGCACCAGCACCATTGGCAAAGGCACTA
>CAMFOZ010000183.1 GCA_945971245.1 uncultured Lactobacillus sp. | reverse complement strand
CGCAGGTATCCCCGCAGCATTGGGGAGGTTGGACTTTGCGCGTGGGCCATTGCCAGGCAGAAGGCACAGGTCTGGCAGTACAGTTGATAACTAGCAAAGTCCAGCTTATCAATCTTAATAGACTCCTTCATGTCCCGGAACTGGCGAACATAGTAGCTCCGCTTGCCAAACTTGGTGCTGGCCAGGAAAGGATCGGAGGTTGATTGTAGGACCCGTTGAGCCGTAACAATTCGCCGCCCCGCCATCAGACCGTTGTCGATCGCCTGTTGAACTTGAAGCGTGAGGAGGTTATAACGCAGTGGCATGGCCTCCTTGATCTGGAGGACCAGGTGGCTGCCGTCAATCCCGGTCAAGAGGATTAAGAAGCAACGGGTCCCAAAGCTGCCTACCCCGACACTGTAGCGGATAATGTCGGTGATGTGGAAGTTGGCCAGGTAGACTTTGATGTCTTGCCGGACGTTCTCTCTGTACTGCTCGTAACCAGCGACGACGGCCTGGTATTCTTCATCACTGAGGTGCTTAGCGCGCGGCGGGTTATCCCGGAAGATCAGCTGACCGCGGTCATTGATCGTCCCCATCTTACGGATGATCTCCTCGGAGTTGCTGTGCTGACTCTTCTTGATAATATTTTGCAGGACCTTCTCCATCTGCTCAGGGGTATCGCCATCACCTAACTTATGGATGTTATCAATCATGTCGTGAATCTCAAAGGAGTAGTAGAAGACCGCGGAGAGGGGCAGCTTATTGGCATTCTTAATGGCGTGCCGGTAGGTCTTAGTGGTCAGCTCAAGGAGTTGTTGCAGGTTGCTTTTTTCGAAGCCGTTCTCTTCACCGGCCAGCTCAATGCTGACGAGAAGACGCTTGAGGTCACTTTCCCAGTTACCGATCCGGGCTTCATCGAAGTCGTTGAGACCAAAGAGTAGTTTCCGCTCGGGTGAGGCATAGAAACCGAAGTTATTTACGTGAGCGTCCCCACAGATGACGACGGGCATGTTACTTTGGTGCTGCTGCTTGAGGTCTTGCTCCATCAGTTCGGCCGTCCCCCGGAAGAAGGCAAAGCGGCTGGCCAGCATCCGTTGGTGACGCAGCGGGAGCAGCTCGGGGATCATCTTGGCCTCGGTCTGCTTAATAGCGGCAACTGGGTCACGGTGAACCGGGACAAAGGTACTCAGTTCTTCACTGGGAACCTCCTTTTGGTGTTGCTTGCCGGCCTGTTCAAGCTCGGCCTTACTCTTATTAATTTTGATCCTTTTTAAGTCGAAAATATCTAATTGTTGTTGGTCCATATCAATGTTTCCTCTTTTGCTTGAAATTGCTAATTAACCTCATTTTAATAAATTTTATAAGTTTGTAAATATCGGTTTGTGTTCGCCCGTTAACTCTGTCACAATTGTATTAGAAAATAAATTTAAGAGGAGCTGATAGTGTGATTATTACCGTTGAAAATTCGGTCGCTCAAAACTTGCATGTTAATCCCCAGATGATTAACGATTTGAGCCTGACAAGTCCAGAAGCATGGTCAGTCCGCACCAGTGGAGACTTCATGATCATCATGAACAACTTACTGGCGCTACCGGTGATTGTCCGCCATCCGCAACGCTTCAACAATTCTCGGTCATTCATTACGGCTTTCAAGCAGGAGTTCCTGCACCTGATGGAACAGATCCCCATTCCGCACGCTAAGGTTCGGATGGTCCGTGATGCCCAATTTCAGGATGTCCGCTTTACTAGCCAGCAGGCGGATTCGGCACCGTTACACCTGCAGACCTATCAGAATGCCCTGACTGGTCCTAACGCCACAATCGATTGGGACAGTCATCCTAGTACGGTGGAACTGGCCCTCCAGCTTGCCAACCAGACTGAGCTGTATGATCCTGATACAGATGAGACGATGCCGGTTCTGGAGCTCTTCGCTAACTACGTGATGAAAAACTTCTCCTTGCCAGCTCACCCCACTCTAAACGAGCACAACCGCAACTACCGTTATCATAGTGGTTCGCTGAATGACGTGATGAACGCTGTCGCGGTGGATGAGCGATTACTTAAGGACTATCAGCAGTACCTGCAAAATCGGGGCAAGAGTGACCAGGTGATTGATCGGGACATCGATACTGCAGACGACTACTTTAGTTTCTGCGACGGCTATGAGAAGACGATTTTCGATGACCTCGCCCTGGTTTATAACTACCTGCTTCAGTATGAGGCGGCAACGGCAACGCGCATGACGGCTACCCAGTTACGCGATAAGTGTATTGCCTTGCGCGAATTGGGACGGTTCATGCGTTACCAGCGGCTCTTCTCCGCGGCAGACTTCGACCAGTTTGTCCAGGCGATCAGTCAGGGAGCTAATGACCTGGTTACTACTGACCAGAATTACTACTTCCAGCGCCTGCTGCGCAACGTTCAGAACCAGGTTCAGGATCAACGGGATGCCCTGACGGTGGCTCGTCATCGTAGTCACCAACGCTATCAGCTGACGGTGACCCTAGCTGATTATCAGCCCGCAATGTGGCGCCAGTTCGACCTCAGTGGGGATACCCGTCTGGATGGGCTGTGCTATCTGATCCTGGCTAGCTTTGGGGCCAAGGGCAGACACCTTTTTACCCTCCAGGACCAGGAGCATACCTATCAGTTGCCAATCTTTGACAGCGGCCTTGGTGCCCAGAAAAATCTGCTGGCCCACTGGCTTGGCGAATATCAGGCTGGCGATGAACTCCTTTTGACCTATGACTTTGGCGATAGCTGGCATTTCAAGATCAAGATCGATAAGGTTACTACTGAGTCCCGGTTACGGACAACCGGGCCCGCCAAGTTACTTGCCGGCAGTGGCCGTGGCATCATCGACGACATTGGTGGGGTCGCCGGACTGACTGATGTTGCTAAGGATGACCCCGCCATTGATCGGCCACTTAA
>CAMFOZ010000182.1 GCA_945971245.1 uncultured Lactobacillus sp. | reverse complement strand
CCTTGATGGGTTTTTCTGTCCACTAAAATGTTCAACTTAAATTTTACAATCTACCTCATTAAAAAATACCTCCCGTACTAAAGTTGCCTTTAGTATAGGAGGCTGCAACGGAATTGCCTAGACGTATCGTTATTGACTGCTTACGATAATTTCTTATACTTATCGTTTTTTATTGAATTTAGACAAGATTTTAAGGCCATGATGAATTTCCTGCCTGGAAGTCGTCAGCCACTTTTAAAGTTCGCTTTTTTCTCTTAATCTCCTGGATCATTGGAGGAAGGGAGGTGAAAAATGACAACAGTTCTAAAGGACACTAAATTGCGGAACACCAAGCGGATCAACTCTGGCAGATGTTTGATAATAGTCGCTTCATCTGGCATCAGATACTGGCCATGGCTAAGGAACGTTATCGTAATAACCCTGGCAGCCGCTTTGGCAATGAGTATGGTATGGACTATCTTTTGAGGCCGCTTAAACAAGAATACCTATTCTTAAAAAAGTGAAATCTGATGATTTAGGAACGAGTTATCAATTACGATTTGCCGTTCTAACATTCTGGGGAGATTAAGGAGGTGTCATTTGTAAGACCCGGCAAGCAATAAATATGATAGTGGCTAATCTTTCAAAGCTACGCTTAATATCCTTAAGCAATATACTTAAGAAAACCAACACTAATAAAAATCACTTACGAAAATTAATTATCTTTGATAAAGTAACCAATTGTGTAATCAGGAAATTAATTAGAGGAGTGATTTTTTAGTATGAGTAATGAAGTACGGGTACGACCAGTCCGTCATCCCAAACTAGCCATGATTAGTATGCTGCTGGGGGCCTTTGTGGGAATGTTTAGTGAAACTTCCCTGAACATCGCCCTGCCTAAGATAACCTTGGCCTTTCATGTCAATACGGCAACCGTTCAATGGCTAGTGACGGGTTACATGCTGATCATCGGGATTGTTCTACCCCTGTCGAGTTTGATTTCAAAATGGTTCACCACCCGGCAGATTATTATCTTTGCCCTGGTGGACTTTATTATCGGGGCAGCGATCTCTGCCGTGGCGGTGAACTTCCCGATCCTCCTGATTGGCCGGATGATTCAGGGGATTGGGACCGGGCTAATCCTGCCCCTGATGTTTGCGGTGGTTATGCAGATTTTCCCACCACAGAAGATTGGGGCTGCGATGGGAGTCTGTGCCCTGGTTATTATGTTTGCCCCAGCGATTGGGCCAACGCTGACTGGACTAATTTTGGCTAAGGCATCGTGGAACTGGATCTTCTGGAGTTTTATTCCGTTCTTGGCAATTGCGTTGCTTTTTGCGATTACCTCACTGGAAAATGTGGGGAGGATTACTCGACCACACGTTGATGTTTTATCAATTCTTGAATCAGCAGTCGGCTGTTCAGGATTGGTAATTGGAGCCAGCCTGGCCAGTCGTGATGGTTGGCTATCGGTATCTGTCCTGACTGCCCTAGTTATTGGAATTATTGTGTTGGCACTTTACGTTCACCGTCAGCTCCATCTGGAAACGCCGATCCTTAACCTGCGGGTGTTTAAGACGCGGGCCTTTGCCATTGGGTCGACCCTAGTGATGTTGGACTTCGGGATCATTCTTTCCGCAATGTACCTATTACCGATGTATATCCAGAACGGGCTGCTGTTGCCGGTAGCCCTGACCGGGATTATCATGCTGCCGGGTGGGGTAGTTAATGCCCTGACTTCAGCGGTTGCCGGGCGGCTGTATGACAGTGTCGGTGCCAAGCGGCCGGCGATGATCGGTTTCTTCATTGCCCTGGTTGGTGCTGGCATGTTAGCTCTGACCAGTGATCATTCGTCAATCGCTTATGTAATCACCGCCCACGTCATCTTGATGATTGGGTGTCCTTTGGCAATGTCACCGTCGCAAACCAGTGCTCTGAATTCCTTGTCTGGGATGGAGTCAGCCGATGGCAGTACTATTTTGAATACAATGCAGCAGATTGTTGGTGCCCTGGCCACGGCCCTAGCTACCAGCTTTCTGGAATTGGGACGAAACGCTGCTACGGGAAGCTCAGCAGTGTGTTTTACTAATGGTATCCACTATGGGATTTACTTTACCCTGGTGCTGGTTATCATTGGGATCATCCTGACGTTTAAGATGAGCGATAAGCCCCGAAGTAACGATCTATAAATAAAAAAGAGGATCTCAATGAGGTCCTCTTTTTTATTTCGCCAGGCGTTGCAGTTCCTTGAGTGCCAGGGGAAATTCGCGGAACCCATCGCTGGTTAAGAAGTGGCCGCCGGTGGGCTGGACAATCAGCTTGGCACCCAGCTGATGAGCGACATCGATGCTGTTGCGGTAGGGGGCAATCGGGTCATCCTTGGCTGTGATGACGGTGGCCGCTGAAACCTTAGGAGTGATCTGCCGGTAATCCGGAGCGGGCATCATGAAACTGTCGAGTTCAGGATAGGCAGGCAATCCTTGATCGAAGGCCCCAACCAATAGGAGCCGCGCATCGTGGATCTGGTGGCGGGCAACGAAGCGGAGCGCAGTGATGCAACCCAGACTGTGGGCGACAAAGATTAGGCCGTCAGCAGCAGGAATCTGCTGATCAACGGCGTCATTCCATTCATCTGCTTGCGGGGCAAAAGGATTTGGAAGATAAATCCGGTCGAGCTTGATCTGCGGTGCACAGGCACTTTCTAACCAGGGAAACCAATCGTCGTCTCGGGTTGAGGTACCGTGAATGAGGTAAGCATTTTGCATAATAGTCATCCTTTCAAGATCTGTTATACCTATCATAAAATTTTAACTAAGAACCAGCAATTAGAATGGTTCTGTCCAACTAAATCTCGTTATAATAATGGGGACTAGCAGATAAAAGTCATGTGGTAATAAGTCAAGATGTAATTATCACTGACTAACTTGTCTTGAC
>CAMFOZ010000181.1 GCA_945971245.1 uncultured Lactobacillus sp. | reverse complement strand
CAAGGCCAGCTAATTTTCATTATTTAAAGTGTCAACTTGACAGGGCACAGTACCAGCTTAGTCTAGTTCTCCAAATTTTCTTCATCCTTACCCATTGACAAAGAGCCTAAAATACGCAAAATGGCTGGAGTTCTCCAGCCATTTTTTCGCTAAGCCTGATTTAAGCTACCTCTTGAACTAAACCATTAAAAAACTGTTCAACTTCAATGCGGCCACCAGATTTACGTTTTCCTTTTAAAAATTGAATTTCATTTTCAACACTTTCAAAGCCGTACAGGTTACTTGCATATTCGAGAATCTTATCATCGGCACTAAATGAAGTGCAGATGTGGGCGAGATTATTGAGACCCTTTTTTAAGACACGACGAATTCGTTGAAGGAGTACCTTTTTGCCCTCAGAATCAAAGTGATAAATTTTTTGCAAATCCAGTTCTTCGAAGGAACATTCTTGTTCGATCATCATCTTAATGATTTGAATGATGTCTGGTGCGCCTACACCGCCAGAGATCCCCCAAAACCGTAAGATTGATTTGGCGCGCTTCTCTTGTTTGGTCTTAAAGCCAAATGATTCCGTGTGATGATTGGCGGCACCACTTACTAGATCTAGAATTTGCAATAGACGTCGGGACATTCGAATATTTTCAATTGTCAATCGCATTATCTTGTTGAGTTCTTCGACGTTCAGCGGTTCATCTAATAAGTAGTCTGCATCATCCTTAAAAATTTGGCTCTTGATCGTCGGCGAGAGTTCTTTGCCGATCAGTATAAAATGGGGATGATGATGGCTTTGTTGAATTTTCCGCATTAGTTGGTGGCCATTATAAGGTGCCAGTTCATAATTAATAAAGATAATATCGATACTGAGCCGAATTGCATCTTGGTACGCTTCGTCAGGGTTATCGGTAATACCCAAAATGGAGTTGTCAAAATCCCGTTCAATGGCTTTTTTTAAGATTTTTTGTTCTTCTTGATCATGATCGACAACGTAAAAGTTCATTCAAATTATCTCCTCGTTCTTATTTGAATATTTATGAAGTAAGGTGAATTTGCTAATCGCCACTATTATAGCTCACAATTATCCAATAAGTGTTAATAATCCCATTAAAATGCCTACTTTTAAGGTGAAAAAGGCAAAATGTCTGATAAAAATGAAAATTGTGAATTCTTTTGCGAAGTTTTGTGGTTTTTTTTGATGACTAAACTTAGAATATGAATGTGAGAACGTTTTCGAACACTGCATAATTACCTAATTTAATTGACTTAGATATCGGAAAGGGATGACTAAGAATGGTAAAGCAGGATCACATTAAACAGAAAGTTGGTTTGGGTGGACTAACAGCATTGGTTGTTGGTGGAACAATTGGTTCAGGGATCTTCGCCTTGCCAGCTACAGTAACGGCAGGTGCTAACCCAGAAGCAATTTTGATCGGTTGGGCAATCGTTGCGATTGGGATGTTCTCTTTAGCTGGAGTTTACCGTAATCTGACATTACAACAGCCAGACATCGATGATGGAATTTATGGTTGGTCAAAACGGCTGTTTGGCCACATGGGTGGTTTTATTGCCAACTACGGTCACGGAATTGGAGATGCCGTTGGTGATGCTTCTTATCTAGCGGTTTTGTTCTCTGCTTTTGGTTCATTTGGAATTTTCTCGTTCTTTGGAAATGGGACAACATGGCCTTCAATCATTAGTGCTTCGATTGTTCTGTGGTGTGTCACTGCATTGGTTATGCACGGTGTTAAGACCGATACGTTTGTCAACAATATTACGACCATCGCCAAGGTCATTCCAATTGCCATGTTCATTATTTTGGCGATCTTGAACTTTAATCCACATACATTTATGGCGCACTTTGATTCCACTGCTGTTTATAACGTTTCAGCGGGGCATTGGACTCACGTTTCCATCTTTAATCAAAGTAAGACGGTTCTTCTTTCTGCAATGTGGACGCTGATTGGGATTGAATCAGGTACGATTTTTGCTACGCGGGCAAAGAAGTTATCAGATGTTGCTAAAGCTACCACGATTGGTGCAATTATCGTTATTATCTTATTAGTTGGTACATCTGTTCTTTCACTAGGCTTAATGGCTCCAAGTAAGATTAGTGCTTTACACGATCCTTCAATGGCCGGATTAATGGCATCAATGACTGGCCCATGGGGTGGTTACCTGATTGATATCTGCTTGATCATTGCGGTTACTGGTGCATTGATTGCTTGGGTTGGCCTTTGTTCTGAAGAATTGCGTCTGCCAGGTCGTGGTGGGTCTGCTACCGTTTGGCTTAACCAATTAAATAAGAATGAAGCTCCTTCTAATGCTTTGTGGGTAACTTCAGGTTTAACTCAAGTTTTGATGATTATTGCCGGAATTTACTCGGCTGGATATGCTGTTCTTTTGAAGTTCTCAACCTCATTGTCAATTGTTCCATATTTATTCGTTGCTCTTTATGCATTAAAGAGTGTTATTAAAGGGACTGGCTTTGAAAATCGGCCAACTCACGAACGGGTAACTTCAGGTATCTTAGCAGTCTTGGCAGTTGCCTTTGCCTTCTTCATGATCTTTGGCGCCGGCTTACGTTACCTGCTATTAGCTGCAATTGTGTGGATGACTGGATTCTGGTTCTTCTACAAAGGTAAGAAGGAACAAAACCTGAAGTTCACTACCATGGAAAAGATTTGCTGGGTTGTCATTGCATTAATGGCAATTGCCGGTTTAATCGGACTCTTTACTGGTAAGTTAGTAGTTAACTGATTATTAATTAAATCAATATCTTAGAGAACTAAAAGAGATTCAAACTGCGTGATGCAATTTGAATCTCTTTTTTTGCCAGAATACGGAGACTTCTGATAAGATGAGAAAGTGTATAATGGGTGGTATACAGACACTAAGAACCAATAATTAGGGAGGATGACTATGTCTTATTAATATAGCTAAGTCGTTCAGTATTTGTCATGTTAATTATCCTTTCATCC
>CAMFOZ010000180.1 GCA_945971245.1 uncultured Lactobacillus sp. | reverse complement strand
GTTTTATTAATATGGTCGTTATTAAATTGATTGTTAGTAGGTGAAATTAATGAGTCGAATCTTGATTATTGAAGACGAAGAGAATTTGGCAAAGTTTGTGGACATGGAGCTGAAGCATGAAGGATACGACACCGATGTTGAGCTTGATGGCCGGGCCGGACTGGAAGCGGCCTTAAACCAGGATTTTGACGTTATTCTGTTGGACCTGATGCTGCCTGAATTGAACGGGATCGAAGTTGCTCGGCGGGTTCGGGAACTAAAGGACACGCCGATCATCATCATGACTGCCCGGGACTCAGTGATTGACCGGGTTTCTGGTCTTGATCACGGGGCCGATGACTACATCGTCAAGCCATTTGCCATTGAAGAGCTGTTAGCTCGGGTCCGGGCGCTGCTGCGGCGGATCAGTATTGAGGATGGTAACAATAAGGAACACCAGACCACCGTCAACTACAAGGACCTGACGATTGAGAAGGAAAACCGGGTCGTTCGGCGGGGCGATGAGGTGATCAACCTGACCAAGCGGGAATACGAACTGCTCTTGATCCTGATGGAAAACATCAACGTGGTCATGTCACGGAAGGAATTACTCTCTAAGGTTTGGGGATATGATTCCAAGGTTGAAACCAATGTGGTCGATGTCTACATCCGTTACCTGCGGAACAAGATCGACCGTCCAGGTGAGAAGAGCTACATTCAGACCGTGCGGGGTACTGGATACGTAATTCGTTCGTAAGGTTCGTGGTTAACTATGGAGGAAAAAACAAGTAACCGACGTTTTATTTCCTTAAAGCTTAAGTGGGCCTTTGGGACGGCCGTGGGCTCACTGATCATTTTCTTCATCGTCGCCATGGCGATGTTTAGTTCATTCACCCAGAGCCTCTTTGACCAGGAGCGGGACTTGCTC
Source organism: uncultured Lactobacillus sp. (assembly GCA_945971245.1). Classification (GTDB taxonomy): domain Bacteria; phylum Bacillota; class Bacilli; order Lactobacillales; family Lactobacillaceae; genus Limosilactobacillus. The sequence goes on along the minus strand of CAMFOZ010000180.1, from coordinate 2,119 downwards.
AACCAGGGGATGACTAATATTAGCCGTCAATTGGGCCGGATTGACCAACCGCTGACCAAGAAAAACATCAGTAATGTCATTGATCCTGATGATGGTCAGGTCGCGGTGGGGAGTCAATACCAGCGCCCGATCATTCAGGAACTCAGTGATGGTCACCTGATCGTTAATATCTATGATCATAACCACCACCCGCTCCTGAGTACTGGTAAAAGTATCACGGCGCCAACCTTTACTAACCACCGCCGGGTCCGGATGATGAAGGGGGCCAACCATAAGGTAATTGTTGGTCAGCAGCCAATCTATTCCCAGCATGGTCACCGCCGAATTGGTTACCTTCAGGTGGAAAATAAGCTGAACGCCTATTACCGGAGTTATAACCAGCTGCGGCTTGTCGTGATCTTGGCAATGTGCCTGGTGGTTCTCGCTAGTGGCCTGCTGGGCTACTTCCTGTCCATGATGTTCCTGCGGCCGCTTGGTGAGATCCATGATACCGTCAAGACGATCAGTAAGGATCCGACCAAGAATGTCCGGGTCCCCGTACCTAACCATAATGACGAGCTAGCAGAGTTGACCACGATGTTCAACGAGATGTTGGATCGGATGCAGCGCTACATCGACCAACAGTCGCAGTTTGTCAGTGATGTCAGTCACGAGTTGCGGACGCCGATTGCCATTATTCAGGGACACCTGGATATGCTGGAACGCTGGGGTAAGAATGATCCTGAGGTTCTCGATGATTCAATCAAGGCTTCCCTGATTGAGACCAAGCGGATGAAGAACCTGGTTCAGGAGATGCTGGACCTCAGCCGGGCCGAACAGGTTGACATTAACTTCCGTAACGAAAAGACAGTTGTTAACGACGTGGTCCACCAGGTCTTTAACAACTTTAAGATGCTTTATCCAGACTTTAACTTCACGCTCGACGATGACCTGAACGAGCCGATCACGGCCAATATCTACCGGGACCACCTGGAACAGGTTCTGGTGATCCTTTGTGATAACGCCGTCAAGTATTCGACGGAGCGCAAGGAAGTTCATATCTCCCTATCTCGGGGGATGAATACGGTTGAGATCGGAATTCAGGACTTCGGTGAGGGAATTCCCGCTACCGATATCGATAAGGTCTTTGATCGTTTCTACCGGGTAGATAAGGCCCGGAGCCGGAAGAAGGGCGGCAATGGCCTGGGGCTTTCGATTGCCAAGCGGTTGATCGAGGGCTACCACGGATCCATCACCCTGGAGAGTTCCTTGGGTGCCGGTTCGCTTTTCCGGATTATCTTGCCAATTGTTGAGGATCCGGAAGCGCTTTAATTATTATGAGAATTCAAAAAGAGTCACGATGCTGATGCGTCGCGGCTTTTTTAGTTAATAGACATTTTGAATTAAAAGCTTCTCATGGACGTTCTTTAATAGACCAAGTTAGCCTATAATAAAAGGGAGCCACTTAATATAATAAAGTATTTTACTTGGGGGAGTTGAATTTTTGTGGACGACAAGCAAAAGAAATTAATCACCACACCCACTCTGGTGCTGATGATAATTTCGACAATTTATGGTTTTGGGAACGTCTCGATTGCGTATGACCAGATGGCTTACGCGGGGATGTTCTGGTATATCCTAGCCGGGGTATGCTTCTTCTTCCCGTGCTGCCTGATGATGGCGGAATACGGGTCGGCGTTTAAGGATGCCAAGGGGGGAATTTACTCCTGGCTGGCTGGTTCAATTGGTGAGAAGATGGCTTTTATTGGGACCTTCATCTGGCTGTCCAGTTGGATCCTCTGGCTGGTTTCGAGTGCTTCCCGGTTGTGGATCACCCTTTCGGCGTTGCTGTTTGGGCATGACACCACTCAGCACTGGCACTTCTGGATCTTCAATTCGACCGAACTGATTGGAATTCTGGCGATCCTGTTCGTCCTGCTGGTTACCCTATTGAGTTCGCAAGGGATGAACGGGATTACCAAGATTAGTTCATTCGGTGGGGCCTTCATGATTGCGATGAATGTGATCTTTATCCTGGCAAGTCTGGTAGCGATTATCGCTAACAAAGGGGTCACGGCCCAGCCAATTCATGGGATTTCTAGTTTCTTTGAGTCCCCGAATCCAGCCTTTAAGACGCCAA
>CAMFOZ010000179.1 GCA_945971245.1 uncultured Lactobacillus sp. | reverse complement strand
GTAATCTGGTGAGCAGCCTGTACATTGTTGAACTGAACCGAAGTGAAGTTCTGGACGGTAAACAGTGGCTGGTTGATCGGTCGTCCGGCCAATGCCTGGAAGATCTGTGACTGGTAGCTGAGGGGATCCAGGGTGGCCTTGCCCAGCTGGAAGATTTCTGAACTAGCCCCGAACGCGATTGGTAGGGCCGCTGAATTCTTCCGGCTGGTGATCATCTTGGTCTGGTCAACCTTTGGCAACCGGGTCCAATCCGGCCGGTAGCCAGATAGCGGCATGATCTGATCACCATCCTCGATTCCGTGGTGGCGGGCGGTCATCGTGTACTTAAAACCGAGCAGGGCATCGCTGACCTGGGTCCCGTTGTCATAACTGACAAAGCCATCCCCGGCCGGTTGACCAATCGCTCCCATGAATGTCGGAATTGGTGGCTCCAGCGTGGAACCAAAGTGGTCAGCGGAGTAGAAGTCGCCCTGCATAGGGTCATCCTTTGTCCGCATGAAGGTTTTGGCGATGCGGTAGAATCCGGAGTCATGGTGCTTCAGCCGCCGGCTGGCCTGATCAAGCTGCTGGGTGTATTTGCCAAACTCGTCTTGGGAGACGTAGGCAATCTTGTTGAGACTAGTGAAGGCACTGGTACCCACGTCACAAGCGACGATCAGGATGATTAAGAAGTCATACAGGCGTGGTGAATTTCGTCGGGCAATCATCAACGCAGCCAGCGAGACCACAACGAAGCCCAGGCCGATGAGCCGTTGACTGGTTGAGAGATACGAAAGCTTGAGTCGCCCGGTCAGCCAGAAGATGAGCCCACTGATTATCAAGATTACCATGGCGCCCGGCCATTGAAGTTGGTAGGATGGTTGCAATACCCGGGCCGCGAGTAGGATGCACCAGAAGGCAAAGATAAACGAGAACCGGTATGGGTACCAGACTGGAAATTGCCCAGCGTGCCAAAGCAAGTCCAGTGGTTCGTAGCAGAATGACAGGATGAAGAAGATGGTAACCAGGCCGGCGACCAATCGCTGTGACCACTTGACCCGGGAGTTAAAGAAGTAGAGGCCAGCACCAATCATGAGTAACATTCCGATATAAATGTTGGGCTGCCCACTAGGCATCTGGTTGAAGTCAAACGAACCGGGAACCAGCTTACCGAGCATCTTAAGCGGCTGGTATTCCAGCTTACTGCTGATGGCGGTTTCGGTGTAGGTCCCCTTGCTGGTGGTCAGGGCGTAGAAGGTTGGCAAAAGAGTGATTGCCGCAATCCCGGCACTGGCAACGGAACTGGCCAGATAACGTTTAGTTGCTCGTAATCGGATTCGCCAGTCCGCTAATGTTGGCAGTTGCCAGAGGACAACCAGGATTGTAAACAGGCAGATCATCCAAGCCATGTAGTAGTTATCAATCATCATGACGGCTAGCCAGGCGATGTAGGTCCCCGGCCGACCATCGTGGATGAGCTTGAGTAAGCCCCAGATGATTAATGGAAGGATAATCAAGGCGTCAAGCCAGATCATGTTGAGTTGGTTAGCGATCATCCAACCGTTCAGGGCATAGGCGGTACTGAAAGCCCAGATCCGAAAGCCCTTCTGAAGTCGGGTCCGCAAAAGCAACCAGGCAAAGGTAAGCCCTGCCAATCCGTAGCGGACCAGAGTGAGGACCATGATACCGCTGGTCAGCCACTTGCCGGGGAAGAAGAGGAGGATCAGGTTGAGGGGACTGAAGAGGTAGTAGGCGTTCGTCCCCAACATCTCCCCACCCAGTCCCTTGCTAAATGAGTAGAAGAGAGCGCTGGGGTGGTGAAGGATGATATTACGAAAATAGGCAAAGAAGTCGACGTATTGCTGACCGAGGTCAACCGTTAAGAGGCTACTAGGGCCAAAGGGGGCCATCTGACGATAGGCAAAGTAGGCTCCCATGAGGATGACCGGGATTAAGAAGCTCCCGGTCAATATCAATGCATGCTGCTTTTTCCAATTCTGGCGATTCACAACGAGTTTTCCTTCCCTTATTAAGTATTGCTGAATATTATATAACGATCTTACATGAGAAGTCGTCTCGGAGAATTAAATTTAAGTAAATCATGAGACTTAAGTGTTCATTTTTTCATAAATAAAGAGTATTATTCTTAAGTTAGTAGTGGAAGGGCCCTCTGCGCCCAATAATAAAATTTGGTAAAATAATATCGTCACTACAATTGAAGGAGAATTAAGTTCTTGTGAAAGTCTTTGATCGAATAAAAAGATTATTTAATTCGCAAAATCGAAAGAAGCGTAGCGCACAGTCGGTAATTCCGTTTCGGCTAAACTTCCTGCTGTGGATTGTCGGCATCCTGTTGCTGGCACTGACGGCCCGGCTCTTTTATCTGCAAGTTCTGAATGGGACGGCATATAAGGCGGAGGTTAAGCGTTCAGATACTTCGATTCAGACCAATAACGTCCAGCGGGGGATGATTTATGATTCCCAGGGAAATGTTATGGTTGGTAATCAGACCCACCAGGCAATCACCTATACGAAGGGTTCCAATGTCACGACTGACGACCTTTACAAGATCGCCAACCGCTTGGGTAGATATGTGACAGTTACTAACAAGAACTCCCGCCTGACCGATCGGAACGAAGAGGACTACTACCTGGCCGATAAGGGACGATTAAATAGCGTCCTCAAGCACGTCAAGACCAGTAGTAGCGATAGCGATGACGACAAGTATGACAAGGCCCTTGCCTACCTGAACAGTCATCCGGATGCTTGGCACCTGACCAGTCAGCAGAAGAACAACGCCCGGATCTATGCGGCAATGAGCGGTGCCTACTCACTGTCAACAACCTACATTAAGGAGACTGGCGTTACCGCTGGCGAACTGGCGGCGGTTGGTGAACACCTTAATGAGATGCCTGGGGTTAAGATCGGGACCGCTTGGACGCGGAACTACCCACAAGGCAAGAGTGTTCAGAGTCTGACCGGGACAGTTTCTACTACCGGTTTGCCAAGTGATGAGGTTAACAGCCTGCTTTCCCAGGGTTACTCCCGGAACG
>CAMFOZ010000178.1 GCA_945971245.1 uncultured Lactobacillus sp. | reverse complement strand
GTAATCGACAGCTTTCGTAAAACTTTACTAAAAATCATTGACATCTTTATTGAAAGCGCTTAACATAACAGTTGTAAGTTATATCAAAGCTGTTGCAGAAAAGGGGAGTCAATATGGATAGTTCAAAGAAAGAACAGCATGTTGTCCGCTCGCGCCTGGCATACTCGCTGGGGGCCTTTGGTCATGATGCGTTCTTTGCATTACTTTCTACTTACTTTATGATGTACGTTACCGGTCACCTGTTTGATTCCGGTGATAAGCACTTCGACAACAAGATGGTCGGTTACGTCACACTGATTATTCTTATTCTGCGGATTGGTGAATTAATCATCGACCCAATGATTGGGAACGCAATTGACCGTACCAACACTAAATGGGGTAAATTCAAGCCTTGGGTTGTCGGCGGTGGTGTTATTTCAGCCGTCCTGCTTGCTGCACTGTTCACGCCACTAGGTGGTCTGAACCTGAGCAACCCAATCCTTTACCTGATTCTGTTTGCTATTATTTACATTGTTATGGATGTATTCTACTCCTTCAATGATGTTGGTTTCTGGTCCATGGTTCCTGCGATGTCATTTGACTCGCACGAACGTGACAAGATCGCTACCTGTTCACGCCACTAGGTGGTCTGAACCTGAGCAACCCAATCCTTTACCTGATTCTGTTTGCTATTATTTACATTGTTATGGATGTATTCTACTCCTTCAATGATGTTGGTTTCTGGTCCATGGTTCCTGCGATGTCATTTGACTCGCACGAACGTGACAAGATCGCTACCTTCGCCCGGGTTGGTTCAACCATTGGTGGTCAGATCATCGGATTTGTCATCATGCCAATGGTCCTGTTCTTCTCCGTTAAGCAGAACGGTGGGACTGGTGATGACCGTGGTTGGTTCATCTTCGCCGTCATCGTTGCTGCTATCTCCGCCATCACCGCGATCGGTGTTGGGATGTTTACCCACGAACAGAAGTCACTGCTCCGTGAAAACAAGGAACAGACCAAGTTCAAGGATATCCTGAAGATCTTGGTTAAGAACGACCAACTGCTGGCCATTGCGATGTCTTACCTGTTCTTCACAACTGGTCAGACTCTGCTGAACAGTTTTGAACTTTACTACTTCACCTACATTTTAGGTAACTCTAAGGCCTTCTCCATCCTGGGTGGTCTGAACACGGTTGTCGGTGTGATCTCCGTCTTCGCATTCCCACTCTTCTCTGGTAAGATTGGCCGTCACAAGCTCTTCTATGGTGCCGCTTCAATCGAAGTTATCGGTGCATTGATCTTCGCCTTTGCCGGCAAGTCCTTGGCACTCGTATTACTCGGTGCCGAACTGTTCTTCATCCCACAACCAATTATCTTCCTGGTTGTTCTGATGACGATTACCGACTCTGTTGAATATGGTCAACTGAAGCTGGGTCACCGTGATGAATCATTGACCCTGTCAGTTCGTCCACTGCTTGATAAGTTCGGTGGTGCCGTTGCCAACGGTGTTGTTGGTGCCGCTACTGTTGCTGCCGGTATGACCGGTGGTGCTACTGCCGCTACGATTACCGCTCACGGCGTAAGCATCTTCAAGATCTACATGTTCTTAATTCCTATTGCTCTTATTCTCGTTGGGATCATCATCTTTGCCCTCAAGGTTAAGTTGGATGAATCCTCACACGCCAAGATTGTTGCTGAACTGGAACAAACTTGGGGTAAGCAATTCAACAAGGGTGGTCAAGACGCCGATGCTGAAGAACCAGCAGCTCAACCACAACCAGGTGTTACCGAAATTCCTGCACCAGTTGCCGGTAAGCTTGTTGATCTGAAGGACGTCAAGGATTCTGCCTTTGCTAGTGGCAGCATGGGCCAAGGTTTCGCTATCAAGCCATCTGATGGTAAGGTCTTCGCACCATTTAGCGGAACCGTTCGGGCAACCTTCTCAACCCGTCACGCGGTTGGTTTGGTTTCCGACAGCGGTGTTGCCCTCCTGATCCACATTGGGATCGACACAGTTAAGTTGCATGGTACTGGCTTTGTCACCTACTTCGACAAGGGTCAGCACGTTGAAAAGGGTGACGAACTGATGGAATTCTGGGACCCAACCATTAAGAAGGCTGGCCTCGATGATACCGTCATCGTTACCGTCACGAACAGTGAAGAATTCGACTTCGACATGCTGAAGCAAGCTGGTACCGAGGTTACTAACAAGGACAATGTTCTTAAGGTTACCAAGAAAGACCAAGCTGCTGAATAGCTAACACGATTAAAATATTAAAGCCACTCGTGAGAACACTCGCGAGTGGCTTTTTGTATACAAAAGGGACGACTGACAAACTGCCGGTCGTCCCTACTTTTAATGATGTTATTTAATTACTTAGCTTGGTCTACAGCGGTCCGAACGACTAAGACGTCGACTGGAGCATTCCGCTTAACGTATGAGGTAACGGAACCCATTACCGCCCGTTGCATCCGGGAAAGACCACTGGCTCCCATGATAATCATGTCATTGTGGTGGTCATGTGGGAAGTCAAAGGAAATAATGGTCTTTGGGTTACCAAGACGAATGTGGATGTCAAGGTTGTCGAAGTCATCCTTGGTCTTAGCGTTCTTCAGCAGGCCGTCCAGGTATTCCTTGGATTTGTCAACCAGTTGGTAGGCAATGCTGCCGTCGGACATCCCAGCAAAGTTGTAGGCCATTGCCCGGGTGTCGATTACGTTCAAAATGTCGATGTGAGCGCCGTTACGCTTAGCAACAAAGATTGCCCGGTGCAATGCCAGCTCTGATTCCTTTGAGCCATCAACTGGTACTAAAATGTTTTGGTATTCTTGATCCATATTTTCTGCCTCCACTTCAAACAGCTTTTGTATATATTGTAACATTTTTTGCAGTCCCGACGTAACATTGCTTTCATCTTCTGCTAATTTTTTATTTACCTACCGATTCCCTGTCCTATTGCCAATCTTTTCACCTGGAAAATTGACTTTTGCGCTAAAATCACCTACAATTTGAAAGTATATTAAGTAATGATTAAAAAATGAACTGTCTCTTATACACATCTCCGAGCCCACGAGACCGAGGCTGATCTC
>CAMFOZ010000177.1 GCA_945971245.1 uncultured Lactobacillus sp. | reverse complement strand
CCCCAATTCTTTTACTTAGCGTAGTCAACTGCGCGTACTTCTCGAATAACCGTTACCTTAATGTGGCCAGGATACTCAAGCTGCTGCTCAATTTGCTGCTTGATATCATGGGCCAAAGTGGTAGCTTGCAAGTCCGAAATCTTCTTCGGCTTGACGATTACCCGCAGTTCACGACCAGCTTGAATTGCGTAACTATGGTCAACACCATCGTAATTATTTGCTATGCTCTCCAGTTTCTTCAAACGCTGGATATACTGCTCAAGCGACTCGCTCCGGGCACCAGGACGGGCACCGGAAATGGCATCCGCGGCCTGAACCAGGACCGCAATGATCGAGGTAGGTGCCACATCGCCATGGTGCGAAGCGATCGTATTGATGACCACTTTATTTTCCTTATACTTCCGGGCTAGTTCAACCCCCAACTCAACATGGGAGCCATCAACCTCATGGTCAACTGCTTTCCCAATATCATGGAGGAGACCGGCGCGCTTAGCCAGGGTGACATCCTCGCCAAGCTCAGCGGCCATGATTCCGGCCAGCTTGGCCACTTCAATCGAGTGGTCAAGGACATTTTGCCCGTAACTGGTCCGGTACTTCATCCGCCCAACCGTCTTGATCAGGTCAGGGTGCATGGAGTGAATTCCCAGGTCAAAGAGGGCCTGTTCACCGGTCTCCCGGAGTTGGGCATCCATTTCTTTACGGGCCTTCTCAACTGCTTCTTCAATCCGCGCTGGATGAATCCGGCCGTCCTGAATCAGTTTCTCCAAAGCAATCTTGGCGATCTCTCGCCGAACGGGGTCAAAGCCACTGAGAACCACGGCTTCGGGGGTGTCATCGATGATCAGGTCAATCCCAGTCAGGGTCTCCAGGGTCCGAATGTTTCGACCCTCCCGGCCAATGATCCGGCCCTTCATATCATCATTTGGTAGGTTAACTACCGAAACGGTTGCCTCAGAAACAACATCGGCGGCACTGCGCTGAATAGCCTCAACAATCAGCTTCTTAGCGTTACGATCGGCCGTCAGTTCAGCCTCCTGTTCGCTATCTCGAATCATTACTTCACGTTCGGTCTTTAACCGATCTTTCATTTCACGCAATAATTGCTCTTTGGCATCATCGTGGGTCATCTCGGCAACCTTCTCAAGTTCTTGTTGCCGTTGTTCAACTAATGCCGTCGCCTTTTTTTGTGATTGATGAAGTTGTTCTGTTCGTTGGTCAAGCTTATGCTCACGCGCGCCAACCGTGTTTTCTCGTTTTTCGAGGGCATCATCCTTGCGGTCAAGCGATGTCTCACGTTGCAAAAGCCGGTCCTCCTGGCGCTGGATCTCATTTCGCCGCTGCTTGAGTTCCTCCTCAACGCTTTCGCGATAGCGGTGACTATCTTCCTTAGCCTCCAGGATGGCTTCCTTTTTCGCCGTTGCCGCCTTTTTCTTAGCGTCTGCAATAATTCCATCGGCGTTCTGGTGGGCCTCTTTAATCTGTTTTTCATAGGAGGCCTTACGAACCGCATAGCCGATAATAATCCCGACAACCATAGCAAGCGCGGCGAAAATTAATAATTTCATCATTTCACCTCCGCTTCAACTATTCTGTTGTTGGTTAATTAAATTAATTTCACCGTGTCATGTTAAAACATCACACAAATTAAATTTTAAGCTTGCCCAACTTGGGTGTCAACCATTGAATATGCCCGTAACTTAAAAAAGAAAGGGATTGGCTGATATCGTCAATCCCTTTACCAAGGTAAGCCTAGTTCTTGCTTGCCTCTTCAATTGTTTCTTGCTTCTGATCACCATTTTGATCTTCATCATTGGTACTCTTGGTATTCTCAAGCGGGGCCATCCCGTAAGCGACCCGCACCTTGTTCATCAGTTCGGCCATCTGGTCAGGGTGTTCAGCCAACCACTTCTTGGCGTTTTCACGACCTTGACCAATCCGTTCACTACCGTAGGAGTACCAGGCACCACTCTTGTTGACCAGGTCCTTTTCAACTGCCATGTCCAGCAGTTCCCCGGTCTTGGAGATTCCTTCACCGTACATGATGTCGACCTCACACCGCTTAAACGGTGGCGCTACCTTGTTCTTGACAATTTTGACCTTGGCCCGGTTACCGATAACATCGGTCCCGTTCTTGATCTGTTCGGCCCGCCGAATCTCCATCCGAATCGTGGAGTAGAACTTCAGGGCCCGGCCACCAGTTGTCGTTTCAGGGTTACCAAACATTACCCCAACCTTTTCACGAATCTGGTTGATGAAGATGGCGATGGTCTTGGTCTTGTTGATCTCACCGGAAAGCTTCCGCAGGGCCTGTGACATCAGCCGAGCCTGCAGACCAACGTGGGCATCCCCCATCTCACCTTCGATTTCCGCACGAGGAACCAGGGCAGCTACGGAGTCAACCACGACCAGGTCAACCGCACCACTTGAAATCAGGGCGTCGGCAATTTCCAGTCCTTCTTCACCAGTATCTGGCTGTGAAAGCAATAGGTTATCAACATCAACTCCCAGGGCCTCGGCGTACTGTGGATCCAAGGCGTTTTCGGCGTCAATGTAGGCGGCTGTACCTCCCTGCCGCTGAACTTCCGCAACAGCATGCAGGGCCACCGTCGTCTTACCAGAACTTTCTGGCCCGTAGATTTCTACGATTCGGCCACGAGGATAACCACCAACCCCCAGTGCCTTATCAATTGCCAATGAGCCACTGGAAATCGTCGCGATCTTCATATCGGCAGCGTCCCCCATCCGCATGATGGAGCCCTTACCGAAATTCTTTTCGATCTTTCTGATGGCAACATCTAGTGCTGCCTTTCGCTGATCAGCCAAATCAAAATTCCTCCTTTACATCGAAATATCCGCTAATTAATGATAACAGTTTTCCACAAAAAAACAAGAAAAAAGGCGAACAGTGGTTCGATTATTTAGTGAGTGCCTGGTAGAGCATCTGTAAGCCGGCCTGAACACTTCGTTGCCGAACCGCTTGGCGACCGCGGTAGGCACCAAGGTGGCAAAGCTTAGTTTGGGTTGGCTGACCGGCGATTGCCAGGCCGATCCAGACGGTCCCGGCTGGCTGCCCCTCAAGGCTGTCGGGACCAGCCACCCCGGTAAAGCC
>CAMFOZ010000176.1 GCA_945971245.1 uncultured Lactobacillus sp. | reverse complement strand
TTTCGTTGCAGATTCTTGGCTTTCAAATCTTCAATGACAATCACGTCATACTGCTTAACTAAGTTGGTAGTCAGCTTATGCAAGTAATCTTTACGTCGGTTAGCGAGCTTCTGCTGATAACGCGCTTTTTGGATTCTAGCCCGTTGCCAATTCTGGTAATCAGTCAGCTCTGCCTTAAACGTTTTATGGTTATGATTCCACTGACGAACCGCTACCGTCGCTCTGTGACGCCGGCGGTTATATTTACTTTGCCACTGTGTAGCTTGTTCTTCTAGCCATTTGGCTTTGAATGCTTGATATTTAATTCCATCTGAACTGATAGCTAAATCGGCGATCCCGACATCAAGGCCAACTTCTTTACCAGTTTTAGGTAAAGCTTGTGACGCCGGCATTTCAACTTGTAAGGACAAGTAATAGCGGCCGGTTGAATCATAGCTGACCGTGTAGCATTTTATCTTTAAGCCCACTACTCGACCGGTCTTGCTAGTTCTGATACTACCCAGCTTAGGCAACTTCATCCGGTGCTTAGCGATTACTCGACAAGTGGAACGGCCCGTGTAGGACTGCTTGCTGGCCCGTCTGTTTTTGAAGCGGGGATAACCGCCTTGGTGTTTGAAGAGCATCTTAAAGGATTGCGCCAAGTCATGGTTAACAACCTGTAAACTGGTAGAATCACTCTGCTTTAAGAATGGGTATTCTTGTTTAAGCGGCCTCAAAAGGTAATTCATACCATACTCATTGACAAAGCGACTGCTAGGGTTGTTTCGATAGCGTTCCTTAGCCATGGCTAACATCTGATTCCAGACGAAGCGACTATTGCCAAACATCTGCCAGAGCTGATCTACTTGGTGTTGATTAGGGTATAACCGTAACTTAATGCCCTTTAGAACTTTAGTCACTTTTTCACCTCCTCTCCTCCCATGATACAGGAGATTAAAGGGGAAAAGTGAAATTTATATAGGGAAATTTAAAAGGTGGCTGACGGCCGCCAGGTGGGCAATTCATCACGTCCTTAAAAGGTCGTGTCTTCTTGCCCAAATTTAATAAATAACCTTATCACCGTGACAAGCACCATGATAAGGTTATTACTTTAGTTCCAGAACGACCGAACAGCAACGGTTTGGCTGCTAATAACCGGTACCTTCACTGTCGGCATCCCCTGAATTTGCAACTCAACGTTACCGACTGACTGGCCCTTCTTTAATGGGGCCTTCAGCCTTCCGGTAACCGACTGCTTGGCAGTAGCTGGGACAAATTGGGGCTTGGTAGCGCGCCAATCTTCGCCCTTTCTTACCCAGACCGACTGGGGCTTAGCTAATTGCAGGTGCACATACCGTTGCTTTTTGGCGTGAACCACCCGTGTCCGCTGAACCTGCTTTGGTAAATCCGTGATCTTGTTCAAGGCCACTGGCTGGTAGTTGGCGGCTAAAGCTTCATAGAACTCTTTTTGCATCTTGGACTGGTTATTCCAATCGCCCTTAGTGTGCAAAGCCACTAAGATAACTCGGCGTCCAGCATAGGTTCCCGTTGTTACAATGCACTTACCGGCCGCGTCCGTGTTCCCCGTCTTCAAACCATCAATCTCCCAATCCTTAGGAGCGTAGCCGTTTTGAGGAAGAAGGGCATTGATATTGACCATCTGGTACTGTTGACCAGCGGTAACATTAAAGTTAGCAAATTTCTTCTTAGTAATCTTTAAGGTCTCCGGATACTTGTTGATAACGTACTTCGAAACCAGGGCCAAGTCCTTGGCAGACATCTCATTTTCAGCATCTTTGTCAACATTCTTGAGCCGGTGCGTCCCCAGACTACTATTAGGCAGACCGATCATGTTATAGATTTTGGCGTCTGTAACCCCGGCCTTCTTAGCCACCGCCTGCATCTTATGGTTAAAGGCGGCCGTGCTCCCGGCATCCGCCAGTGCTAGTGCCTCAGTACTCCCATCAGCTGATACGAGCATCATGGACTCAACTAACTGCCGCACTGAGTACTGTTCCCCAGCATTTAACTGGACATTTGAAAAGTGCCAGTCGTTCGCCACTTTGGCCACTGCTGGAGTCACCTTAATCTTCTGATCCCAACTAAGCTTATGTTCTTTGATATCCTGCTCAATCACCGCCAGGGTTAATATTTTGGTCAGTGAGGCGATCGGGTAAGTCTTATTAGCATTCTTCTGGTAAAGGACTTGTCCCGTCTGGGCATCGATTGCGTAGGCCGCGCGGGCTTTCATATCGTAAAAGGAGTTATCACTGGCCTTGGCTTGGTTTGTGAAGCCAGCTAGGCTTAGGTTCAATGCTAGAACCAATAATATACAGCGAATCAACTTACGACCAAATCTTCTCATGAGGTATTCCTTCCTAATTTTCTTCCTTTATAGGATAAACTCTAAACATGAATTATCAGTGAACTTTGTTAAATATTCAAGCAAATTCTCAAACTATTGGTTAAATTCATCGCAAATATATTTTCTTTTTGCAATTTCACAAGTATGATTAGTAAGGTATGCACATCATTAAAGAAGGGAGCCTGCATCATGCAGCGTGAGCAACATATCCATCGTCGACGGCCACGATGGATCTTAATTATTCTCCTCGTCCTGGTTGTTATCTTTGGCCTCCACCACTTTCTGTCAACTGGTGCCCGGCTCAAGGCCAACTGGAACAAGATTGTTTATACCTCAAGTGATAACGTAGCAATTGCCGTCTATTCACCAAAGACACATCGCACCTATACGTCCACCAATGCACCAAAGCATAAGTTCCACACCGCCAGCACCGTCAAGGTCAGCATTCTTGCCGGACTATTACTCAAGCAACAGTCACCGCTGAGCAGTAACCAATTATCACTTGCTAAAGAGATGATTGAGCAAAGTGATAACAATGCTACCACCACTCTATTCGATGAGCTGGGTGGTCAGGAAGGTCTGCAGGAGACGTTCAATAAGTTTGGGATGAAGGACTCGGTAGCCCACAAGAGCTGGGGGTTAACCACCACCACTCCCGCTGACCAGGTTAAGCTTCTCAACAATATTTTCTACCAATCCAAACTGCTTAGCAGTCAGGAACGATCCACCATCCGCAACTTAATGAGTAATGTGGAATCCGATCAGGCTTGGGGGATCTCAGCGGGTAGCAATGATTTTGCTATTAAGAACGGTTGGCTTAGCTATGGCTCTGATGACTGGATTGTCAACAGTATCGGTTACATCAAGAACAATAACGGAACCAG
>CAMFOZ010000175.1 GCA_945971245.1 uncultured Lactobacillus sp. | reverse complement strand
GTCAGTCCCGGTCAGGTCTTCCATGATCTGCTCAGCTTCCCGGAGATTCCCCGGGTGGAACTGACGAACATTCACCGTCAGTCGGCTGATTCGACGATTATCCCCTTAGCCCACGCGATCAAGGAGGGCCACCTGCCGCCTGATCTGACTAATAAGCTGCCGGACCGATCCTTCATCAAGTGCCATGCGGCCCAGGTTCCCAGCATCATCCGCCAGATCATTGAACTGTCGGCTAAACGTGGCTATACCGCTACCGATGTTCAAATCCTGGCCCCGATGTACCGTGGTCAGGCCGGGGTTGATAACCTCAACCAGCTGGCCCAACAGACCTATAACCCGCCGACCAAGGATAAGCAGGAGGTTGAATTCCGCGGCCAGGTCTTCCGGGTGGGGGATAAGGTCCTCCAGCTCGTCAATAGCCCCGAGAATAACGTCTTTAACGGTGACATTGGTCAGATTACGGCCGTGGAAACTGGGGCTAAGAAGGGCGGCAAGCGGACTGACACCATCACCATCGACTTCGATGGCAACGAGGTCAACTACGGCCGGCAGGAATGGACGCAGATTCGCCTGGCCTACTGTATCTCGATTCACAAGGCCCAGGGGAGCCAGTTTAAGATGGTTCTCCTGCCCCTGGTTCGGCAGTTCAGCCGGATGTTGCAACGAAACTTAGTGTACACGGCAGTTACCCGGGCGGCCGAGAAACTGGTCCTGATCGGGGAACCGGCCGCAATGGTGATGGCCACCCAGCACACCGGGGAGAATCGGCAGACATCCTTACTGCAACGGTTGACGACGGTTTGGCAACGCCACAACCAGCTGAAGTCACCACTGGAGCGGCCGGGTGAACAAACGACCGTAACGTCAACGACACCTGATGCAACCTCAGCAGCGCCAGTGAGTGCGGTTTCAACAGCACCGGAAACGTCCGCTGTTCCGGAGCCAGCTACGACTGCTAAGCAACCGTCCGTAGACCCTGAGTCCACGGTGCTGACGGCGGCGATGATCAATAACCACGAGATCGACCCGCTGATCGGGATGGCGGAGATCACGCCGTATGACTGTTAGTAACGCAAATTTAACTTGATTGCCCCTTCATTTGTTGCGATAATGAAGGTGGATTTTTGCATTGACTTAAAAGGAGTACCGAAAACATGACGCAGATTAAAAACGCTGAGAACGTCCGCCTGTTTGCCTTAAACTCAAACCGGCCATTGGCTGAGAGCATTGCTGAACGGATCGGCTTGCCACTGAGCAAGGCGTCCATCAGTCATTTTGCTGACGGGGAGATCAAGATCACGATTGACGAGAGTGTCCGTGGTTGCGAGGTTTACGTAATTCAATCCGTTTCTGACCCGGTTAACACCAACCTGATGGAATTACTGATCATGGTTGATGCCCTCCGTCGGGCCAGTGCGGCGAAGATCAACGTGGTAATGCCATACTACGGCTATGCCCGTCAGGATCGGAAGGCCCGGAGCCGGGAACCAATCACCGCTAAGCTAATTGCTAACCTGCTGGAGATGGACCAGATCGACCGTCTGGTTACCATTGACCTGCACGCTGCTCAGGTCCAGGGATTCTTTGACATCCCAGTCGACCACCTGCAGGCCACTAGTCTGTTCGCCAGCTACTGTGAACAACACGGCCTGACTGGTGATGACGTGGTCGTTGTTTCACCTGACCACGCGGGGGTAAGCCTGGCCCGGAAGTTCGCCGAACACATCAAGGCCCCAATCGCCATTGTCGATAACCGGGTTGATGAAGTTCGGGAGCGGACCACCCAGGAAGTTCCAGAATACGTCATTGGGGACGTTAAGGACCGGACGGCGATCGTGGTTGATGACATCGTCGACACCGGTATCCGGATGAAGCTGTCCGCAGCTGCGCTGGAGAAGTTCGGCGCTAAGAAGATCTACGGGATTGCTACCCACGCTGTGCTCTCTGGTGACGCAGTTAATACCCTGGAGAACTCCGGCCTGGAGAAGATGATCGTCACGGATACGATCAATCTGCCAGAGGAGAAGTGCTTCGATAAGCTGGTGCGGCTTTCCGTTGCCGACCTGCTGGCTGAGGCAATGGTCCGGATTCACAACCACCAGTCCATCGATACCTTGTTTAACCGTAAATAAATTTAAAGCACAAAAGCGCCTGTCACAAATTCTGCGACAGGCACTTTTTGTTATATTTTAATTAACGAGGTTCAACTTGGGCAGCTGGTCAACGAAGGCCTGGTAGGCTTCCTGCTCGCCAGTGTCCATGATCTGGCAATCAGCCTCCTGAACGTTACCCTGGTGGAGGGCGGCCTCATCGACCGTGATCCGGTGGGTGAAGGTAGCGTTCCCGATCAGCTCAATCCAATACTCCTGGTCCTGGTAGTGGACAATGGTCCGGACCTTGCCGCCAGGATTGAAGACGTCGAGCGGCTGGTCGAAGCTGGCCTGGTCGGGGTGGAGGAGAACAAAAGCCAGGCTGGTGGCGGACATCCCGGTCCCGCAGGCGTTGGTGAAGCCCACGCCCCGCTCAAAGGTCCGCACGAAGAGTTGGTTTTGCCCGAGAATGTGGGCGAAGTTGACGTTCACTCCGTCGCTGAAGTAGGGGTTCTCCCCGTTCAGGCGGCGGCCGATCACGCCGAGGACGTCATCCTGAAGTGCGGGACGGTCGACGAAGCTGATCAGGTGCGGGTTCGGCACGGCAATGGCACTGAAGCGCAGTTGCGGCCAAATCTCTGGTGCGGGGGTGTCGAGCAGGCGGTCGTGCCCCAGGTTATCGAAGGGCAGGGCTTCCTTGTTGAAACGCACGGGTGAGATCTCGACGGCAAAGGCGGGGACTCCGGCAGCCAGGTCGTCCTGCTTGCGGACACGGAGGCTGGCATCGATGGTGTCGACCTTGAACTGATCGAGGTGGTCCCGACTAGCGACGTAACGAGCGACCGTCCGCAGGCCATTGCCGCACATCGTAGCCTCACTTCCATCAGCGTTGATTACCCGCATCTGGGCCTGGGAACCGTCGCGGAACGGCTTATCGACCACGAGGACGCCATCAGCGCCGCCCAGCAGCCCGGTCTGGGGGTTAGTGATGCGTTGGGTGAGCTGGCGGAGTTCGGGATCCGTCAGGGGCTGCTCCAGACTAGTCTGATCTAGGATGAAGAATTGGTTCTGGGAACCATGGACTTTGAGTAGGGTTGGCATGTAAAATTCCTCCTCGTATTCTATAAATAAATCCTTACGGATTTTGCTACATTACATCTT
>CAMFOZ010000174.1 GCA_945971245.1 uncultured Lactobacillus sp. | reverse complement strand
AGGAGGAGTTGTAATGAAATCACTAGGTATGCGTTTCGAATCCTGGTGGGAAAAATATTCACGAATCATCAAGCTGCTGTTTGTGACTTCCGTTGTTATCTTCGTCGTTCACGCCCTTGGCAGCTTCTTCAAAACCGTTGATTGGCATAAGGTCGGTATCGGTCTCACCGAGCTCTCGTGGGAAAAGATCATCCTCTTGATGGTGGCCGGCTGTATCGCCGTCATTCCGATGCTCGGTTATGACTTTGCGGTGACGCGATTATTACCCGGGAAATTTAAGCGTTCCTACATCATCCGCTGTGGGTGGATCACTAACACCCTAACCAACATTGCGGGCTTCGGAGGCCTGCTGGGTTCCTCCCTGCGGGCCTACTTCTACCGGAAGAACGCCAGCAAGAAGGAAATTCTGCTGGCCATCTCGAAGATCGCCATCTTCCTGTTGTCCGGGCTATCGGTCCTGTGTTGGCTGGCCCTGATCATCATGTTTGGCTTCCATGATGGTGGCCACTTTAACCAGTACGCCATCTGGCTGGTTGGTGGGGGGCTCTACTTCCCAGTAGTCTTCTTCTTCACCCAGGTCTACAACAGTAACGTCTTCAAGGACGTCACTCCTAAGCTCGAGGCCTTCATCGTCACCAGTTCAACCTTTGAGTGGCTCTTTGTCGCCCTCTTCTTCCTGCTGGTCGGCTGGTGCCTTGGGGTCCGGGACAACTTGATCAGTGTCCTGCCCCTCTACGTTGTTGCCCAGGTACTGGGGGTTATCTCCATGATTCCAGGAGCCCTGGGATCCTTTGATGTCATGATGATCATGGAACTGTCTCTTTTAGGCGTTCCCCAGACCACCATTATTATCTGGCTGCTACTTTTCCGGATCTTCTACTACATCGTGCCCCTGATCCTGGCAGCGGTCATGTTCCTGCATAATCTGGCACAACAGGTTAACGAATTCTTCGATGGCCTGCCACTGATGATGATGCGGAAGACGGCCTACTTCCTGATTACCGCCTTCATGTACATCTCTGGGATTCTGATGCTGCTGACGGCTTCAGTGCCGGACCTGACCAGTCAGAACAAGATTATTCAGCGCCTATACCCGTACACATTTTTCTTCTTACATCAGATGACCACCATCCTCTTCGCAGTGGCCATGCTGGCCTGTGCTCGGGGACTCCAAGCTAAACTCAAGAAGGCTTACTGGCCAACCCTTGTTCTACTGTTGATTGGAATTGGTAACACCATCTGGAACCTCGGAACCCTGAGCTTGACCATCTACCTGGTCATTGTCCTGCTCCTGGTTTTAATGTCTCGGCACGTTCTCTACCGGGAAAAGCTCCAGTACTCCATCAGTAAGTTCCTGGTGGACGGCACTATCTTTGCCGGCAGTTTCGTCCTCTATGTGATTGTCGGGGTGATTAATGCTCCCCAGTACACGAGCAAGCACCACATTCCCGACTTTCTCTTCTTCCCCGGTGAGAGTATCTGGTTCTCTGGACTGATCGGCCTGATCCTGGGGCTCTTCTTAATGTTCCTGGTTCTCCGCTATTTCACCGCTGGTTGGGACCCGTTCAATGCCGTTCACAGCTTTGACGCTGACCGGGTCCGGGCCGTGATCGACGAGTTCGGCGGTTCATCCACCAGTCACCTGGCCTTCTTACGCGACAAAGCCATTTACTACTACCAAGAAGACAAACATGACCAGCTCTTCTTCATGTACCGGCGGAAAAACGACCGCCTGGTAATCATGGGAGATCCGGTCGGCAATCGTGACGCCTGGCGCCCGGCCTTCCGTCAATTTATCAGGACCGCTGATAAGTACGACTATCAGCTGGTCTTCTACGAGGTCTCCAGTGAGGTCACCATGCTCCTACACGAATTTGGTTTCGACTTCATCAAGACCGGTGAGACGGGACTGGTTAAATTAGCTGACTTCACCCTAGCCGGTAAGAAGCAGCGGTCGCAACGGGCCCTGATGCACAAGTTTGACCGGGAAGGATACACCTTTTCCGTTGAAAAGCCACCATTCTCTAATGACCAACTAGCTGAGCTGAAGAAGGTTTCGGACAGCTGGCTCGGCTCCCAGGTCGAGAAGGGCTTCTCCCTCGGTTTCTTTGACCCCTACTACATCAACCAGGCGCCGGTCGGTGTTGTGCGGGATAAGGATGGCAAGATGGTCGCCTTTGCAACCTTCATGCCGACCGGGGGGAAGGAGATCCTGACCATCGACCTGATGCGGCACAGTAAGGATGCCCCATCCGGGATCATGGACAAGATCTTCATCAGCATGTACCAGTATGGACAGGAAAATGGCTACACCTACTTTGACCTGGGGATGGCGCCCCTATCTAACGTGGGTGAGTACCAATTTAGCTTCATTGAGGAAAAGGCCGCGCACTTCATCTACGAGTATGGCTACCACCTCTACGGTTTCCAAGGACTGCGCCGGTACAAGGATAAGTATGCTTCAGTCTGGTATCCTCGTTACATCGCCTACCGGAAGAAGAACTCGTTGATCGCAACCATGCTGATCCTGGTCAGCGTCGTCAACCAACGGATCGATCAAAAGAACCGTCACCTCTTCTTCTTCTGGCTGAACCACAACTAATTCACTAAACAAGTCATCTTCAACTGCCTAGTTGAGTTGGCTTGTTTTTGTTTTACCCATAATTTGAATAATAAATTAACTTAACCTATAATAAGCCTTGGAAAGCGTTTACTTTGTTTATTTAATTTAGGAAGGCGAGAATATGGCTACTGTATATCTTTCCGCAAAATTACCAACAATCGCAACCAAGCTCCTCGACAAGGCAGGGCTTGATTACGAAGTCTATGATGGTGAGGGCTTAATCACCAAGGAAGAACTCCTCAAGCACGTCGGTGACTGCCAAGTCCTGATTACCCCACTGTCAACCCAGGTTGATCAAGAGGTCATTGACGCCGCACCCCAGCTCAAATTAATTGCCAACTTTGGTGCCGGCTTCAATAACATCGACGTCAAGTACGCCCGGACCAAGGGAATCGACGTCACCAACACCCCATTTGTTTCCTCCACGGCTACTGCCGAAGTGGCCTGTGGATTGATGATCGCCCTGATGCGGCGGATCGTCGAGGGGGACCAGCGGATGCGGTCAATCGGCTTTGACGGCTGGGCACCACTCTTCTTCCTCGGCCATGAGCTGGCTGGCAAGACCCTTGGGATCGTTGGTCTCGGTAGTATCGGCCGGGAAGTTGCTAAGCGGATGCACGCCTTCAACATGAAGATCATCTACACCCAACGGCACCAGGCCGATCCAGCAGTTGAAGCGGCCTGCTCAGC
>CAMFOZ010000173.1 GCA_945971245.1 uncultured Lactobacillus sp. | reverse complement strand
GTGTTTCGCCAGCTGAGCCAACGAATACCCTAACCCCAGGAATTACGCTGAATAACTACAGTCGGGGGATCGGTTCCCACCTGCTGCCCGGCGGGATGGATTCCGAAAGCCGCTTTGTCAAGGAAACCTTTACCAAGATGCACGCACCAGCCGGGAAGAGTGAACGCGAGAATGTTACCAACTACTTCCAGACCCTTCATGCGGTTGATCAACAGAAGGGTCTGGATGAGGTTGCTCCAGACACCTTTGAGTACACGATCTATTCTGACGGGGTTAACTTGACAACTGGGACTCTGTACTACACGACCTATGAAAATAGTCAGATCAATGCGGTTGCTATGCGTAATGCTAACCTGAACAGTCGTGATCTGGTCGTCTATCCAATGCTCGACGACCAGGCAATTAACTACCAGAATTAATAAAAACTTTTGCCCGGTATGATGAACACTCAATGCTCGTCATGCCGGGCTTTTTCTATGCTTTTTCGTATGCAAAATAAATGTATATTTTGCATAAACCGGGTAAAATTTTAAATTATTATTGATTTTTATGCATTTAAAGCGTATATTCATAATCAATCTTAAAACAAACGAACGGAGGACGAGATAGATGACAAAAGAAAAAATTGTTTTAGCATACTCTGGTGGCCTTGATACTTCAGTGGCAATTGCCTGGCTGAAGAACAAGGGCTACGATGTGATTGCCTGCTGCATTGATGTCGGTGAAGGTCTTGACCTTGAAGCCATCAAGCAGAAAGGGGATGCAATCGGTGCCTGGAAGTCGGTGGTAATTGATGCCAAGCGCGACTTTGCGGAACAGTTCGTTTTGCCCGCTCTGCAGGCCCACGCCATGTATGAACAGAAGTATCCATTGGTATCCGCCCTGTCTCGTCCCCTGATTGTTCAGAAGCTGGTGGCGGTGGCCAATAAGTATGGAGCTACCGCAATTGCCCATGGTTGTACCGGGAAGGGTAATGATCAAGTTCGTTTTGAAGCCGGGATTCATGCCCTGGCCCCTGACATGAAGATCGAGGATCCAATTCGTGACTGGCACTGGTCACGGGAGGAAGAGATCCAGTACGCTAAGGATAATGGTATTCCGGTTCCGATCACCAAGGCGAGTCCATACTCAATCGATGAAAACCTTTGGGGACGGGCCAACGAATGTGGGATCCTGGAAGATCCATGGGTAGCCGCTCCAGCTGATGCCTATGCCCGGACTAAGGCAATCGCCGATACTCCCGACACCCCAACCACATTGGAAATCTCGTTTGAAGAAGGGGTCCCAACGGCCATCAACGGTGAAAAGCAACCACTGGACCAACTGATCATGAACCTTGACAAAATTGCTGGTGAAAACGGGGTCGGCCGGATCGACCATGTTGAAAACCGGTTGGTCGGCATTAAGTCCCGTGAAATCTACGAATGCCCGGCGGCTACGGTTCTGCTGGCGGCTCACAAGGATTTGGAAGACCTGACCCAGGAGCGGGAGGTTGCTCACTTCAAGCCGATCGTGGAGCAGAAGATGAGCGAGCTCATCTATAATGGTCTCTGGTACTCACCACTGATGAAAGCAATGGTGGCCTTCATCGACCAGACGCAAACCGTCGTCAACGGGGTCGTCCGGGTCAAGCTATTTAAGGGGAACGTAATCTGCGAAGGACGGAAGTCACCAAACTCCCTCTACGATAAGAACCTGGCAACTTACACGGCGGCCGATGAGTTTGATCAGGAAGCCGCAACGGGTTTCATCAAGCTATGGGAACTGCCGGATAAGGTTTATGCGCAGGTCCAACAAAACCAGCAGCAAAAGGCTAAGGAGGTCAAGAATGCCAATTAAAAAGATGTGGGGTGGCCGTTTTGAAGCCGCGGGTGACCAGCTCGTCGATACGTTTGGAGCCTCCATCGGCTTTGACCAGGCAATGGCCAAGGAAGATATCATGGGTTCGCTGGCACATGTGAAGATGCTGAAGGCCACCAAGATCCTGTCAGCGACGGACGCCGATCAGATCATTGCGGGGCTCGAAAAACTGGCGAAGCGGCTGGCTGACGAGGGCCTTCCCTTTACGGTTGAAAATGAAGATATTCATATGAATATTGAAGCCTTGCTGACGGAAGAGATTGGTCCCGTTGCGGGGAAACTGCACACGGCCCGGAGTCGGAACGATCAGGTGGCCACTGACCTCCACCTCTACGTTAAGGAGCGTCTTCCCAAAATCGTTGACCTGTTGGTAAATCTTCAGGCGGCATTAGTCGATCAGGCAGCCGCCAACGTGGAGACGGTGATGCCCGGCTATACCCATATGCAGCACGCCCAGCCGATTTCATATGGCCACTACCTGATGGCCTACTTTCAAATGTTTCAACGGGACGTGGAACGTTTCCAATTCAGTATGAAACATACGGATATTTCACCCCTGGGGGCCGCAGCCCTGGCGGGGACAACCTTCCCAATTGACCGTGAACTGAGTGCCAATCTCCTAGGCTTTGCCGCTCCCTATGCCAATTCGTTGGACGCGGTCTCGGACCGGGACTTTGCCCTGGAATTTTTGAGCAATGCTAGTATCCTGATGGTTCACCTTTCCCGGTTATGCGAAGAGTTGATCTACTGGTGTAGTTACGAGTTCGGCTATATTGAATTAGCGGACCAGTATGCAACGGGGAGTTCGATCATGCCCCAGAAGAAAAATCCGGATATGGCGGAACTGATCCGGGGAAAGACAGGTCGGATTTTTGGTGACTTAACAGGCCTGCTGACGGTGATGAAGGGTCTC
The DNA here is from genome assembly GCA_945971245.1 of uncultured Lactobacillus sp. GTDB lineage: Bacteria > Bacillota > Bacilli > Lactobacillales > Lactobacillaceae > Limosilactobacillus. The sequence goes on along the minus strand of CAMFOZ010000173.1, from coordinate 547 downwards.
CCCTTGGCTTATAATAAAGATATGCAGGAGGATAAAGAGGGAATCTTTGATGCCGTTAAGACAATTGTCCCAAGTCTAAAGGTAATGACGGGGATGATCCAGACCCTCCATGTTAATAAGGAGCGGATGGAACACGCCACCCATAATGACTTCTCAAATGCCACAGAGCTTGCCGACTATCTGGCAACGAAGGGGATCCCCTTCCGGCAGGCTCACGAGATCGTTGGTGAACTGGTTCTGAAGGGGCTAAAGACCGGGACGAACCTCGCCGATATTCCATTGGATCAGTACCAGCAGATCAACCCGCAGATTACTGCCGATGTTTATGAAGTACTCAAACCACACGTTGCGGTTGCCCGCCGTCATTCCCTTGGTGGCACCGGCTTTGACCAAGTGAAAAAGCAGATTGCGGCCGCCAAAAAGATAATTGAAAAGAATCAACAGTAAATAAGAAATTAGAGATAGCCAGCAGCTTATAGTTGCCTGGCTATCTTTGTTTTTGATGTTAGTTGATATTGCAAAACTGCTTTGTGTTATATGATTAGGA
>CAMFOZ010000172.1 GCA_945971245.1 uncultured Lactobacillus sp. | reverse complement strand
AGCTGAGTAGCCCCCAGGTTAGAGGTCATGATAATAATCGTGTTCCGGAAGTCAACTTTCCGGCCCTTGGCATCAGTGAGGTAACCATCGTCCAGAACTTGCAAGAGCAGGTTGAAGACATCCGGGTGCGCCTTTTCCGCTTCATCCAAGAGCACAACGGAATATGGGTGCTGACGAACCTTTTCTGTCAGCTGGCCCCCTTCGTCATAACCGACGTAGCCCGGTGCAGCCCCGATCAACCGACTGGTGCTGTACTTCTCCATGTACTCAGACATATCAATCCGGATCATGTTGTCTTCAGAACCAAACATTGCCTCAGCAAGGGCCTTAGCCAGTTCGGTCTTTCCGACCCCGGTTGGCCCCAGGAACATGAAGGACCCAATTGGCCGGTTCGGGTCCTTGAGGCCGCTACGAGCCCGCCGGATGGCCTTGGCCACCGCACTGACGGCTTCTTCCTGGCCAATTACCCGCCGGTGAAGAACCCGCTCAAGGTTAACTAGCCGTTCACTCTCGCTCTTCTTCAGCTGCGTCAACGGTACACCAGTCCATTCAGCCACAACCTTAGCGACGTCTTCACCGGTCACTTTCAGACGGTAGCCGTCCTTTTCTGCTGCCTTGTGGGCCAGTTCCTTCTTCTGCCGATCTAACTCGGCCTTCAGTGTCAACTCGTCTTGACGTAATTGGGCCGCCCGATCAAAGTTCTGATTTTCAATCGCCGTTTCCTTAGCAGAACGTAGGTCGTCCAATTTGCTTTCTAATGATGGCTGCCGGTTCTTCTTCTCTTCAGCATCGATCCGGACCATGGCCGCGGACTCATCCATCAGGTCAATGGCCTTGTCAGGAAGGAAGCGGTCGGAGATATAACGAGCGGACAGTTTAACGGCCTGTTCTAGGGCATCATCCGTGATCTTGACATGGTGGTGTTCCTCATACTTTGGCCGCAAGCCCTTCAAGATATGGAGAGCTACCTCTGGGGTTGGCTCATCTACCTGAACAGTTGCAAACCGCCGTTCTAGGGCCGCATCAGATTCAATATGCTTCTGGTATTCATCCAGGGTAGTGGCCCCAATCGTCTGCAGTTCACCCCGCGCCAGGGCTGGTTTCAGAATGTTGGAGGCATCAATAGCCCCTTCAGCGCCCCCAGCACCAATCAGAGTATGCAGCTCATCAATGAAGAGGATGACATGACCATCATTTTGAATCTCTTCAATAACCTTCTTCAGGCGGTTTTCAAATTCACCACGATACTTGGTACCAGCAACCAGTGAGCCCATGTCGAGGACCATCAGGCGCTTGTTGGCTAGTTCTTCCGGAACGGTTCCTTCAACCATCCGTTGGGCCAGTCCCTCGACGATCGCGGTCTTACCAACACCAGGTTCACCAATCAGAACTGGATTGTTCTTTGTCCGCCGACTCAGAATCTGGATAACGCGCTTAATTTCCTTATCCCGACCAACCACTGGATCAAGCCGCTTGGTCCGTGCAAGTTGAGTCATATCACGGGCGAGTTTATCCAACGTCGGGGTTCCGGCCGACTGAACATTGTTGCCGTCTTGACTAGCACGGCGCCGCACCTGACTCTCAGAAATACCTAGGCGCCGCAGGGTTACCTTCCGAACCTGCCGTGGCAAAACATCTAGACTGTACAGAATCCGGGATGAGAGGACCCCTTCATCAGCAATCAGGGCCAGCAGAAGGTGCTCGGTCCCGATCTTTAAGGCGTGCATCTGCTGGGCCTCACGTCCGGCCAAGGCCAAAACCTGCTTGGCCTTTGGTGAATAAGGCAGGTAGTCAGCCGGGCCGAGGTCGTCCATGGTCCCGTAACCGATCAGCCGCTCGATTTCTTCACGAATGTCGTCACTCGTGATCGAGAACTGTTCAAAGATCTTGTTGGCAATCCCATCTTTGTCCATCGACAGGGCCAACAGGAGGTGTTCAGTTCCCACTGCTTGGTGCTTAAAGTATTTTGCCTGTTCATGAGCAATTGCTAAAACGTGCTTAGCGCTAGGTGTAAACATGTTATCCATCTGCAATCATCCTCTAACTTTCATACCGTAATCGATTAAGAAACGAAACTAAAATTCGCGCGCGGAGTTTATTCTCCATATTGGTATCATCAACTGCTAAAGTCTGCTTCGATAGTGCCACCAGCATCAGATCGCCCTCACGTTGCGAAATCACTTTCTCGTTGTAGAGCGTTTCAATAATCGCAAACGCATCCCGTTCACGAATTGAATCGCCAATTGCTTGGACCAGTGAGTTTAGCACATCTACGTCGGCAAGTAAATTAACTCGCTCAATGCGGATGTAGCCACCACCACCCCGTTTGCTCTGGACGAGGTAGCCATTCTGGATGGTGAACCGGGTCTTAATCACATAGTTAATTTGTGATGGAACAACGTTAAAATGATCAGCAATTTCAGAACGGCGGATCTCGATCTGGGTGTCATCGCCAAAGATTTCTTTGAGATATGCTTCGATAATATCCGAAATACTTCGGTTCTCCATTTCATCGCCCTCCATCATCTGACTAATCTTGACCATTATTTTAACATACTTTTCCGTTTTCTGCCCGTCCAACGTCTTAAGCAAAAAGAGGAACTGTGACTTAAGTCTGTTATGTAGATCAAAAGTCAACAGCGCGGTACACAAATGGCCTCAAGCATTCGGGAAACCCGAACGTTTGAGGCCTATTTGTGCTCGCGGGGGCTCGAAGACGAAGTCGTAAACGACTTCTGTCTCGCTCCCTCACAATTTATTAACGAAAATTCAATTAGTCTTCAAGGCTGAAGTCAACAACGTTCCGACCAACAACCTTGTTATCCTTGAGTTCTTGGATCATGTCATTGATTTCAGAAAGCTTACGAGTCCGAACGATTGGGTGAACCTTACCTTCAGCACCGAATTGGAAGCATTCTGCCAAGTCTTGACGAGTACCAACCAGAGAACCAGCAACAATGATCCCATCAAGAACCGTCTTAGCGATGTTCAGCTTCATGTCACCTTGTGGAAGGGCAACAGCAACTAAGCGACCATCTGGACGAAGGGAGTTAACGGCTTGGTCAAAGGCAGCAGTCGTAACAGCAGTAACAACTGCGGCGTGAACACCGCCAACCTTCTTTTGGATTTGTTCGTCAACGTCACCATCATGACGGTTGATAACAATTTCAGCACCATTTTCCTTGGCAGCTTGCAGCTTGTCAGGGTTACCATCAACGGCGATAACGTGAGCGCCAAAGACGTTGTGGGCAAATTGGATACCGAGGTTACCAAGACCACCGGCACCAACAATTGATACCCATTGGCCAGGCTTGATGTCGGCAACCTTCAATGCCTTGTACATCG
>CAMFOZ010000171.1 GCA_945971245.1 uncultured Lactobacillus sp. | reverse complement strand
GGGTAAGATATTGACATTCGGGGTGGGGACGAGTAAGGTAAAAATGAAAATTTGATATTCATAACCAGTAATAAAAGAATGCTCGGTACCTTCAAAGTACTAGCGAGTGGGGATGGTGGAAGCCCACGTTGCGGAGGACCGATTGACCCTTTTTATGGTTGGACGTCTGTCCCGTCAGTTCGCTGACGTTATCATTGAGTTGATACCAAGGTGGTACCGTGCATTAGAGCACCCTTGTGGACGCAGGGGTGCTCTTTTATTATTTTATGGATAAAAAGGAGTACATAGGAATGAAGAGAACCAACTATTGTGGAGACACCAACGAAAACCTGATTGGTCAAGAGGTCGTCTTAAAGGGCTGGGTTGCCAAGCGGCGTAACCTCGGTGGCTTGATCTTTATTGATCTCTGGGACCGGGAAGGAATCGTTCAGCTGGTCTTCAATGAAAAGGAAAATCCGGAAGCCTTTAAGGTTGCTAATGCTGTCCGGAACCAGTATGTCCTGGAAGTTACGGGGAAGGTTCAACCACGGGCTGAAAAGGAAGTCAATCCGGACATGAAGACTGGGAAGGTGGAAGTAGCCGTGGAGAAGGCAACTGTCCTGGCCCAGTCTGAGACGACGCCATTTGACATTACCGATGGAGTGGATGCCTCCGAAGACCTGCGGATGAAGTACCGTTACCTTGATCTTCGTCGTCCAGAGATGATGAAGAAGCTGATGCTGCGGTCAAAGGTTACCCACGTTATTCACCGTTACTTTGAAAAGAACGGCTTCCTGGACGTTGAGACGCCTGATCTAACCCGGTCAACGCCAGAAGGGGCCCGGGACTACATCGTGCCTTCACGGGTTTACCCTGGTCACTTCTACGCCCTGCCACAATCACCACAGCTATTTAAGCAACTGCTGATGGCTGCCGGGGTTGACAAGTACTACCAGATCGCCAAGTGCTTCCGTGATGAAGACCTTCGTGGTGACCGGCAACCAGAATTCACCCAGGTCGACACGGAAATGTCATTTGCAACGCCACAAGATATCCAGGACATGACGGAAGGCCTGATCAAGGACGTCATGAAGGAAGTTCTGGGCATTGATGTTAAGCTGCCATTCCCACGGATGGAATGGCAGGATGCCATGGACAAGTACGGGACAGATAAGCCAGATACCCGGTTTGGCATGCTGATCCACGACCTGAATGACATTGTTAAGGATTCTTCATTCAAGGTCTTCTCTGGAACGGTTGCCGATGGAAACTATGTCCGGGCCATTGCGGTTCCCGGCGGTGCTGACAAGTACTCCCGGAAGGACATCTCCAAACTGGAAGACTACATCAAGCGTTACGGTGCCAAGGGCCTGGCCTGGGTTAAGGTAACGGACGATGGCTACAATGGTCCAGTTGCTAAGTTCCTTCAAGAAAAGGCGGACGCCATCAATGAAGAGTTGGGTGCCAAGAGTGGTGACCTGATCCTCTTCGTTGCCGGTAGTTTCCACGTGGTTTGTGACTCACTGGGTTACCTGCGGCGGCACTTTGGTGAAGAACTCGGCTTGACTGATCCTAACCAATGGAACTACGTCTGGGTTGTTAACTGGCCAATGTTTGAATACGATGAAGGCTTTGGCAAGTGGATTGCAGCCCACCACCCATTCACCATGTTGAACCCTGAAGACCTGCACTACTTAGAAGATGGCGAGGACCCACACAAGGCCCACGCCCAAAGTTACGACATCGTCCTGAACGGTCAGGAAATCGGTGGTGGTTCCATCCGTATCCACGATCCAAAGGTTCAGGAGAAGGTTTTGAAGGCCCTGGGTTACACCAAGGAACGTGCCGAGGCCCGCTTCGGCTTCCTGCTGAAGGCCCTGACGCTGGGGATGCCGCCTGAAGGGGGACTGGCAATCGGTCTTGACCGGTGGGTAATGTTCCTGTCCCAGTCTGACAACATTCGTGACGTGATCGCCTTCCCAAAGAACTCCAAGGCTGTAGAACCACTGACGGCCGCACCAGGCAAAGTCAGCCAGCAGCAGCTTGATGACCTGAAGATTGAGTTCGGCAAGGACGTCGACTACAAGCTGGATAAATAGTAATTGAGTTGAAAAGGATCTGGGGCCTTCCTGGATCCTTTTTTAGAAGGAGAACCAAAATGAAATTTGTCATTGCGCCCGATTCCTTTAAGGGAAGTCTGACCGCTAAGGAGGCTGCTAATGCCATGGCAACTGGTATTCGGCGTGTCTTTCCCAATGCCGACTACCGGTTAGTACCGATGGCTGATGGGGGTGAGGGAACCGTCCAGGCCCTGGTCGACGCCACCGGCGGTCAAATAATTCGCATAACGGTCCATGATCCCTTTGACCAGCCTACCGTCGCCGGCTATGGTCTCCTGGGTGATGGGAAGACAGCGGTGATTGAGATGGCAGCCGCCAGTGGCCTGCAGTTCGTCAACGACCAGAATCGTAATCCACTCATAACGACGACTTACGGAACCGGTGAACTAATTTTAGATGCCATCTCCCGGGGTGTCGAACAGATCATTGTTGGGCTGGGTGGTAGTGCCACGGTTGATGGTGGCGCTGGTCTGGCCCAAGCTCTCGGGGTTCGGTTGCTGGATGATGCTGGACAGGAGCTTCCCCATGGCGGTGGGGCACTGGGTCGGCTAGCCAGGATTGATGTCAGTGGTCTGGAACCCGACCTATCACGGGTGAAAATCTTGCTGGCGTCTGACGTCACCAACCCGCTGACTGGTGAGCAGGGAGCTGCCCGGGTCTTTGGGCCGCAGAAGGGCGCCACTCCTGAAATGGTTGCACTCCTGGATAAGAACCTTAGTCACTTTGCGGCGGTGGTAAAACGCGACTGCGGTTCATCACCAGCCGACGTTGCAGGTGCCGGGGCCGCCGGTGGCCTCGGCTTTGGCTTGCTGGCCTTCACGACTGCTGAGATTCATCGGGGAGTCGACTTGGTACTTCGTTTTACGGATTTTGCCCATCAGGTAGCGGGTGCGGACTTTGTCTTTACTGGTGAGGGACGGATTGATTTTCAAACCCAGTTCGGCAAGACACCACTCGGGGTATCCCGGATGGCTCGTCAGGTTGTCCCTGGTGTGCCAGTGATTGCGCTGGCGGGAAGCGTTGGCCAGGGAGTCGCGGTCCTCGATAATGACTTTACCGCGATCTTTGCCACGCCAACCGGTGCTAAGGAACTTAGCCAGGCTGTGGCCGATGCGCCTGACGATATTGCTCAAACAGCCGAGAATGTTGCACGTTTAATTAAGTACTATCAGAAATAGCAAAAGCTCCAGAGCTGAATTGGATTCAGGCACTAGTGCCTGTCAAGTATACAGTTTAAATAGAAAAATGGTTTATGCGGCT
>CAMFOZ010000170.1 GCA_945971245.1 uncultured Lactobacillus sp. | reverse complement strand
CCCGCCAATAGGGTAATTCCAATAGTTAAAAGTATTCCAATCTTAAATCGGCTTTTCATGCCAATTCCTCCAATTTTATTCTCAATTATTAATTATACTGGCCTGTCAAACCTTTTCAACTACCAATTTTTCTGCAATGAATGAACTTCTGTAAAACAGTTGTCGCAAGGAGCCACCAACCACTGGCTAAACACAGCCCCGCTAAGACATCACTGGTGAAGTGATTGCGGAGGTAGACACGGGAAGCCATTACCAGGATGATCCAGACCCCAGCAATGATCACCGCGATGACTTGCTGCCAGTGTTTTTTTAGATAGGACCAGAGCAATGCCATGATCTCCAGGACAAAGACCGTTGTTGCGAAGGTGTGCCCACTGGGAAAACTAAAGCCGTGCGCGGGGATTAGCTTATGGTCGGGACGAGGGCGCTGAATACTGTACTTGACGATAATCACTAAAAGGTACCCAATGATCTGTAAACCGGCAAAGCGTAACCCGCGAGCGAGGCAGTGACGGCACCAGTAAATTGCTAAGACAAGTAGGGATAACGGCAAGAGGACCATTGGATCGCCGAGGTGGGTAATTATTGTAAATATTTGGGTCCGAATGGCTGTGGTGGGCTGTAGAATTTGGTAGCCCCAACGGTCTAATTGATGGATCCAGCTGGCATTATCTTGAAAACCTTTAAGAAAGATAGCAAAGACTATCCAGCAGCCAATTCCCAGGAGGGGCTTTGTGTATTTTTTCATCTCGTTAATTTCACCTGAAAGTTTGTTAAGTTACTCTTATTATAACGATTGGTAAGCTAATTCGACAAGAATAGCCCTGTAAGTTATAGCCAAACGTGGTAAAATGATTACCGATTTTCAATTTCAAAAGTTTGGAGAGCAAGAGAATGGTAAAGATAACTAAGAACCTGCCACTAGCGATCGCAACAGTGGTCTTAGGCGTTGTGGTGGGGTTCAGTTCCCTGCTGGTTAGTGTTGCCCTGGATTTAACTGAGAAACTGTTTCTACATTTTCAGGAGTCTAACCTGATTCCCGTGGACGTTTCTGCCGGCGGGATGCGGCGGTTTGCCTCGGTCCTGATCGGGGGGATTATTTCGGCAATCATCTGGTACCTCCTGCAGCGTAACTACAAGCCAGTTAAGCTGGGAAAGGCCGTCAAGGGACAACAGATGCCGCTGGCTAAGACGCTGATTCACGTCTACACCCAGATCTTCTTCGTGGGGACGGGGAACTCCATCGGTCGTGAATTGGCACCACGGGAAGCCGGTGCTGCTCTGGCGCAAAAGTGGGAGAATCTCTTCCAAGACAATAAGTTCCTCGGGCTGAACGCTGAGGATCGGCGGATGATTACGGCTGCCGCAGCGGGGGCCGGATTCGCTGGGGTTTATATTGCCCCAATCACCGGTGCCGTCTTCTGCATGGAATTACTGTACAAGAAGATCAATGCCCGGGTAATTTCCGTTAGCCTAACGATGTCTGTGATTGCAACGCTGATCGGTTCGATTGTTAAGGGGTATAAGCCTTACTACCTGGTTGGTCCTAAGAGTTTCCAATTGCAGAGCCTTCCACTGGCCCTGATCCTTGGTCTGATCTGTGGCTTCTTAGGAACCCTGTTTAAGAAGTACATTGGAGTAGCGAAGGCACACCGGGCCACTAAGATCAACGTTCTGGCACAATTACCAGCAGTGGCTGCTGTTACCGGTGGTATTGCGGCCTTCTTCCCCCAGATCATGGGAAATGGTCGAGGATTAGCCCAGATGGCCATGAACACAACTTCTCATAGCAAGGCGGTGATTTTGGCCCTGCTCTTTGGTCTCGTCGCCAAGGTTCTCGTAACCCTGTTCGTTATGAAGTGCGGTGGTTATGGTGGTGTCCTGACACCATCAATCGCGGTTGGTGCCGTTATTGGTGCCTTTGCGGGGATGGCCTACATCAGCTTTGTACCTGGAGTTACGATGGCCCAGGCCGCTGTTTTGGGAGCCGCCTTCTTGCTGGCCGCTTCACAGCAGGCACCATTGATGGCGATGTTCATGCTGTTTGAAGTTTGTCACCTGAACTTCTCCGCCTTCTTACCATTGGCATTAGGGGTTGCAATTTCAATTTCCCTGTCCAAGTGGTTACAAACTAAGGCCTTCTTTGCCTAGATAAATAAAAACGATGCCCATGATTTCAACGCATGGACATCGTTTTTATATTGGCGTGAAAAAGTTACTTTTGCTGATCGTCATCGTGAATAGTAACGTTTTCGTCTTGATCAACATTGTAGCGGGCCAGGAGAATCTGCTGGTATTTGTCCTCAATGATCTTATCAACCGCTGTATCGTCAATCTTAGGCATCTCTTGCCGAATCTTATCGAGGACCTCGTCATTGAATTGCATCTCTGGCTTAACGGCTTCCTTATCGGTCAGCACCGCTACCGTCTGGTCATAATCGAGTTCCTGGGTATCCCAGCTGGAACGGTCCGCATCGGGCTGGTGAAGGACGTCGTCGCGGTCCTTCAGATCCTTGCGAAAACCATTTTCGTCGTATTCGTACTTCTTATCTGCCATCTAGCTTCACTCCTTACTACAATAATTTAGCGCATTCTGTTTTGAGTGTCTACTTTTGTCGATTGGTCTTATAATGAAGACGAGGAGGGAGTGCAATGAAAAAAGATCCGCAACGGCGTTATGTGATCTTGCTGACAATCTTTATTGTGGCATGTTTTATGTTATTGACTTTATCAGAAGAGGTTGCTAAGTATTGAAAAAAGCTGGGTTTAATTACCCAGTTTTTTTATTTCAATCAGAGAAGGCGGCCCGCATCTGCTTAACGGTACTTGTGATGTCGCGACTGCCAAGGATCATCGAAATGACGGCGACCCCGGCCACCCCCGTGTTAAGGACAGCGGCTAGATTATCGTGGCTAATTCCGCCAATGGCAACCATTGGGTGTTGGCTGGCCATGTTTAGTTGGGCCAACTGGTCGGTCCCAATGGCTGGATCGGCGTCCCCTTTGGAGTTGGTGGGGAAGACCGGCCCGGTTCCAACGTAATCAACAGCCGCTAAGTGATTGGCCTTGGTGATCTCTGCCGTGGTGTTACAGGAATAGCCGATCAGAAGCTTTCCAGCAGCCCGCTGGATAACTTCTTCGATCCGCTGATCCTTCTGGCCAACGTGGACACCATCCGCACCGACTTGCAGGGCTAGTTCCTCATCATCGTCAATGAAGTAGGGGACGTGGTAGCGCTGGGTGAGCTTACGTAATTTAACTGCCATGTCAGTGGTTTCCGTCTTACTGAGTTGGGAACCATCTTTTTCCCGGTACTGGAAGGCAGTGACGCCGGCCTGAAGCGCCGTTTCCACATCATGCAGGAAGCGGTC
>CAMFOZ010000169.1 GCA_945971245.1 uncultured Lactobacillus sp. | reverse complement strand
ATCGTCGGCTGAACAGCCTTTGGGTCGTTTGTAATTGACGAGAAAGTATTGATAGACCACCCTACCGCTATCAAGCTCACAATAATAGTCTGAATTCTTTTCCACATTATAATTCTCCATTCCTACTACCAAAAAGGGGGCAAGGGACTGTATCCCTTACCCTCTCAAAACAAGTAATGAAATTATTCGTTTGACGGAAGCAGTGCATCCACAGTCGGTACGGTTGCTACAGCTGGACGTGAATCATTGCCTCCGCCAAACTGCCACCAGTGAGTTGCAAAATAGGTCCGCAAGTCTTGAACCTCCGTGTTGAACTCAACAAAGTACGTTTTAATCATCTTTTCGGCCGTAATTGGGTCATTATGATCACCGGCTCGATAAATCTGGTTTAGCGTATCATTGATGGCAACAATATATTCAGCTGCTCTTCCATAATTGGCCTGCTCAGAAGCAAGCTGTATCATTTTTAGCGCTGTCGGTCTTGTTACACGATCATAATCATCTGATTGGTTAATAGTTTGAACGCATTGGTTGAGGCTAGTCAAATAATTTATTACTTCAGCTAGCTTGGCCATTTGCTATTACTTCTTTTCTGACTTACGTTGCTTCTTAAAAGTGAACTTAACCTCGAAGTCATAGTCTGGATACCGTGCCATCAGCTTGGCAATTTCGTCGTTGATAACATCGCGGTTAGTGTCCTTAAAAACATGGGTAGCGCTACTAGTAACAGTTTCGTTTTCGTGGCGACCCTTGTCTTCTTCTTTTGGAGTTGTGTAACTAAAATTGAGCATTATTTATTGATTGCCTCCCGAAGCTTACGGCCTGCCTTAAAGGTAATAGCCTTGTGTGCCTTAATAGTAATCGCTTCACCAGTTTGTGGGTTACGGCCCTTACGTGCACCACGTTCGGAAACACGGAAAGTACCGAAGCCGATCAGTTGAATGTGATCATCACCATTTTCCAAAGCCTTTGCCATAGTGCCAAAGACGGCATTAACAGCCGCGTGGCTATCCTTCTTAGAGAGACCGGCTTCTGCGGCAACATTTTCGATAAGTTCTTCCTTCTTCATAAACAATGCCTGTTGCTTTTAGGGAAATTGGCGCACTTCCTTTCGAAATTCTATTAATACAATAGCCGTTAGATCCAGCAATAATGCAACTTGATTCCCTGTTGCTGGAGGCAATTGCTTTTACAAGTCGATAATAACGAAGATGTTTTGTAATATCAAGGCTAGTTGCCCGTTAAATCAACATCTAAGGCGTTTACATTATTTCAAGAATGCACAAGAACGGCGTTCTTGGTTAACTCGCTTATAGACATTTTCCAAAAGATCGTATTCCGCATCACTTAACTGGTTTGCCTTGTCAGCGTGAAGTTCCATGTTAAAGTGCTCTGGTTCAAGGTCTAGGATACTCGTGTAGTCCGGATAAGCAATCACAAACAAGCCACCCGCTTGGGCAATTTGATAGCCGTCAAATAGTTGCCCCATTCCAAGCTTATGACCGTTGCCGGCTTTGGCTTCAATACCGATTAGTTGTCCTTTATATCCGCCTAAGTAGTCAACAGTTCCGTTCCGTTGGTAAGTGTTCCCGTTGATCTTACGCAGGTAACTATGAGGTAGCTTAGCAAAGTCAGCCGCAATTAATTTGTCTACTTTTTCTTCTCGCATAAGTCTGGCCCTTTCTATTTCACATTGTACTTCTGGCTAAGCGCCTTCCGCACTTTTGCTGGAGCATGATGGTAGTTCATTGTCTTAACCAATTTGCCTCGTACCATTAGCCGCTGAGCCCCCGTCTGATCACAGGTTATCAACGTTACAATCCGCTGGTGTGGTGTGTTTGCTACAACTTGAGTTGCGTATTTGTTAATAATTTGTTTTTGAGTGATCTTGTATGCGTAGACCTTCTTAAGGTTGGTGATATAGACCATCTGTCCCACTTTGCCTTTGTAATAAAGAGGACTGAAGAGCACCTTAGGGCCTAAGTTGGCCATGTTATGACCAGCTAGAGCATAGTTTCCTTGGCCCATCTTCATATCAGGGCGGAATGTGCCGGCTGATAAGGCCAGGTTCCGATTAGTAATGCCCTTAGAAATTGGCAAAGTAATGTCATCTGCTGGGACACTAATAACACCTACAATCTTCAGGTCTTTAGCGTTAGCCCGTGCAGCAGCCACATTGCTCATTGTCAGGCGCTTAACCTGGCCATAGTCATAGGTTGCCTTGGCGTTCTTGTTTTTCTCCATTGACTGAGCAGTTAGATCTGGCCGAAAGCTATGGATTAATTCGTTTTTGATTGGTTGGTTAAAGATTAAGATTAAGCTGACAATTGCCAGAATGGTTGTCAAAATAATCTTTACACGTCTACTTAATTTGGGGAAATGCATAATCTATTCTTCCTCTCTTGGAAATTTAAGGTGATAAGCGCCAAAATCAAATGCTGGATAGTCTAGCAGATCATGGAAAACAATATTGAACTGCTTAGCAATCTTATTATTCAACGGTATAAGCTGCTCAATTGCTCTCTCTTGCAGTTCTTGTGACGTAGCAACTTGATGGTAAAGATCGTCATCATTAACATTGAACTTACATACACGCTGCTGGCTTACCCAGCTATCATAATCTAGCAGTTTGTCCTTAAACATTTTCTTCCGCCATGGTAGCGAGTCCTCCTGCACTTGTAGCAAGTGATAGCATTGTTGTGCTTCCATAATCGCGCCGTCGTAGTTAATGTAGGTCTTCTCATCATCGTAGATAGATAAAAGCTCAGCCGTCATGTTGACATGCCCATTATTGAATTTCAAGAACCCACTACCCCAATTAAAAGGGAGTTGAATTCCATACACGCTGTCTGCCATCATGTTGATGTTAAGTTGATGATGATTGGACAGCGGTGGTAAGTTTACCCGTAGTCGGAAGTCAGCATGAAGACTATCAATGTTAACTTTAGCTCGCCAGTCATTTATTAGAATGAGGCGAGGAGAACGATTAAAATCATCATCTTCGTACATAATGCTTAAATCTTGATGCTCTCGTGACCGGCTAGGAATACGCCTGTGAACCTCTTTAATGAACTCTTGAGCCACAACTTTATCAATATCCGATTGCCATGAAACGGAGTCGTGGAATACCGCGTTAGCCTGGGCAATTTTCTTTAGCATTCGCTGAGTTTTAGCGGATCGAGGATGATTTACTAAAAGCTCGTACACCCAGTCATCAACGTTTGGATAGCGGGCTAGCATCTTCCCTAACGTGTCAATTGTCTGCTGTTGATCTTTAACTTGCTTCTTTATTTCTTCAAAAGTCAACTTTCACACACCTTCTAATACAAATCAGTCAACTACCCGGCGCTAAAGCACCGGGCTTGTAGTTCACGAGCCTAACGGCTC
>CAMFOZ010000168.1 GCA_945971245.1 uncultured Lactobacillus sp. | reverse complement strand
TCATCGGGACCCAAGCCGATCTTGATCTCACCGTGCTTGATCTCCGGGTGCTTCATCAGGTAGTCGGCCATCGTCACGATCTCGGCAACCCCAGACTTGTCGTCAGCCCCAAGGAGGGTTGTTCCGTCAGTCGTAATCAGGGTGTTCCCCGCGTACTTCTTCAGGGATGGGAAATCTGTCGGGTCCAGCTGGTATTCACCATCGCCGAGCTTAATGTTGGAATGGCCGTCATAGTCCTCGATGATTTGCGGATTAACATTGTGGGCGTTAAAGTCCGCCGTGTCGACATGGGAAATCAGACCGATCGTCGGAACATCATAATCAATGTTGCTGGGAATCGTGGCCATCAGATAGGAACTTTGCTTATTGATATGAACATTCTCCAAGCCAATCTGCTCCAGTTCCTTGGCCAGCTCATTTAAGAATGCGGTCTCCTTGGGGTCAGATGGTACCGTGGTGGATGCCGGGTTTGACCGGGTCTCAGTCTTAACATACTTTAAGAAACGGGGCAATAAGCCATCATACTTTTCTGTAACCATAATGAAGTCCTCCTTAATATTACTTTTCGTCTGCAGCAGTCATGAAAGTGAAGGGATCCGTATTGATCCGGTTCTCAATCACTTCGAAATCCCAGTCGTTCTCCTGCTGCCATCCGCGGATCAACTGGGCCAGGCCATGCTCACAGACCGCCTCGATATGGTGACCAGGATCGACCACAGTCAGGTGGTTGGCGATCATGTCATGGGCAAAGTGGTAGCTGACGTCGCCAGTAACGTAAGCATCGGCACCCAGCTCAACGGCTCGCTGGTAGAAGTCTTGACCTGCACCGCCCAGCACGGCCACCCGATGAATCAAGCGATCCTGGTCAGCTGGGTTGACGATTAGGCGCAACCCGCTGACGTTGAAAGTCCGCATGCAGTAACGGGCAAAATCAGCCGCGTTCATTGACCCGGCAAAATCACCGATCCGGCCCATCCCCACTGGCTGACCAGAAACCGGGTCATTGCCAGCTGGGACCAGTGGTTGGCAGTTACTGAGGTGTAATTGCGCCGCCAGCCAGTCATTCATGCCACCATTAGCCGTATCGAGGTTGGTATGGGCAGCATAGACCGTGATGTGGTGGGCCAGCAACTGGGCGTACATGGCGTTCTGCGGGTTCCGGGTGTCGAGGTCCTTGGCCGGATGAAACATCACCGGGTGGTGAGCAAAGATAAAGTCCACTCCCTGGTCGATGGCCTCCTGGACGGTCTCCGGGCGGGTATCAAGGGTGGTCATCAGCTTCTTGATGGGTCGGTCAGGATCCCCCACTTGCAGGCCAACGTGGTCCCACTTCTCCGCCAGTTGCGGACTGGCAAACTGTTCAAAACGTTGAATCAAGGTGCTTCCACTAATCATCGTCTATCGCCTCCGCTACCAATGCTAACTTTTGTTTCAATTCCGTAATTCGCGCAACGGGAACCTTTTGCGCCTGTTCCATCTGGTGAATGACTCCCTGCTGCCGGTCGATATAATCACGCCACTTGGCCGTGAATACCGGCCCCTTCTTTTCCAACAGGTGGGGGCCGAACATCAGCTCATAATCACTGTAGCGAAATGGTACTGGTGAAGGCTCGGCAACAATGATCTCGTAGATGTGATCATCTTCCGCAACGATCTGCTCGGCCATGATCTGATAACGATTGTCCATCAGCCACCGCCGTAAGCGGCCCTCGCCAACATTAGGTTGTAGGACCAACCGTCGGACCCCCTGCAAGCGTTCTTTCCCTCGCTCCAGGATTTCGGCAATCAGGGTCCCACCCATTCCGGCAATCACTACGGTATCGATCTGATCGGCAGGTGTAATGGCATCTAGGCCATCCGCTAAGCGGGGCTTGATCAGGTTCGTCAGACCATGACCCTTAATTTCGCTAACGGCATTCTCATACGGGCCCTTAACGACCTCCCCAGCCACCGCATAGCTGATCTTCTTTTTGAGAGCCAGGGCCGCCGGCAGGTAAGCATGGTCAGAGCCGATGTCGGCCATCCGGGCTCCCGCCGGTACGTAGCTGGCAACCGTTGCCAAACGCTTTGATAAGTTCTTTTCGTCCACGTTCATCCCTCTTTGTCATTGTTTTAATTCCAGTATAGCAAAAAAGTACCCGCCGGCGTGAAAGCCGCGGGTACTTTTCAGATAATTTTAATTCAGTTTCTTGACAAATTCACCAATCCGCCGCAGACATTCCTGCAGGTCCTCATCGGATGAGGCGTAAGAAAGACGAACGTAACCTTCACCACCGGCACCAAAGGCACTGCCGGGAGTAACCCCGACCTTAGCCTCCTTAGCCAAGCGCTTGGCAAATGCTACATCATCCTTGCCAAAGCGATCAGGAATCTTGGCGAAGATGTAGAAGGCCCCCTGTGGCATTGACATCTCGAAGCCCAGCTTCCGGAGACCATCTGCAACCAGGTCACGACGATGTTCATAAGTCTTTCGGAAGGCAATTGGGTCTTCCCGACCATTGTTTAACGCCTCGGTGGCAGCCGCCTGGACATTATCCGTGACAGTCGTTACCAGGTAGGCGTGCATCTTACGAATACTGGACATGATCTGGGCAGGGCCGGCAATGTAACCGAGCCGGTAGCCAGTCATGGCATGAGACTTGGACAGGCCGGAGATGAAGAGTGTCCGTTCCGGAATCATCGTGGCTAGTGAGTAGTGCTTTACCCCATAAACCAGGTCACTGTAAATTTCATCGGCAACCGCATAGAGGTGGTGCTTAGTAATGACCTTGGCCAAACCTTCCAGGACGTCTTTTGGATATTCACGACCAGTTGGGTTAGATGGGTAGTTAAGCAGAACCGCCTTAACGCCCTTACCTTCCCGTTCAATAACCTCTTCCAGATGTTCTGGAGTCAGAACAAAGCCATCCGCTGAAGTATCAACCTGAACAGCAGTGGCCCCAGTCATCGCAACCAGCGGGAAGTACAGGGAGAAGACTGGCGTTGGGATAATCACCTTATCACCGGTATTCAGCAGGGAGAACAGGGCTGCCACTAAGGCTTCCGTAGCCCCGACCGTGACGACAATCTCATTATCAGGATTATATTCAACACCACGGGTATCCTTAATGTACTTACTGATGGCCGCCAGCAGTTCCGGCTTCCCAGCCTGAGGAGCATAGTGAGAATCATTCTCTTGGATACTCTTGATGGCCGCCTGCTTGACGTGTTCCGGTGTGTTCATATCTGGTTCACCCAGGGTCAACTTAATGATCCCTGGTACCTTAGAAACTTCCTGGTCAAAGGCCCGGATGCCAGATGGCTTTTGTGCATCCAGCTTATGGTTAATCGTCCCTAACAAATCGTTTGCTAATTCAGGCATAGCTTCATTTCCTCTCTAATCATTAAATTATATTAAGTGT
>CAMFOZ010000167.1 GCA_945971245.1 uncultured Lactobacillus sp. | reverse complement strand
CCGATCGCCATTGAGCTGCGTAACCAGACCTGGTACCGGCCGGGGACGTTGAAATCCCTGTTGGCTTTCTGTCGGGAGCTTCATTTCACCCTGGTCGCGGCCGATGAACCCCATGGTACCGTCACCTCGGTTCCCTTTGTGTTGGCGACGACCAATCCGGACCTGGTGATGATGCGTCTGCACGGGCAGAACACGGAAGGCTGGATCAACCAGGGGAAGAGTTGGCGCAAGACCCGGACCCTGTATAAGTACTCTTCTGCCGAATTGCAGGCGTTCTGTGATCAGATCAACCAGTTGACACCACAGCCCAAGGAACTCTGCGTGGTCTTCAATAACAACTCGGGAAAGGACGCCGCCCCGAATGCCCTTCGGCTGCAGAAGATGCTCGGTATTCATTTTACTGGCCTGGCACCGCGCTCACCTGAACAGATCGACCTGTTTTAGCCTGTTCCCGGGCGGCTAATATGCTATACTAAACTGTAAAACTAATCTTAGAAATTAATTAGAGAGAGGGGCCTCATATGGCAACTGAAAAACCGACTTATTACATTACAACACCAATTTACTATCCATCTGGTAAGCTTCACATTGGTAACTCCTACACCACCATTGCTTGTGATGCGGAAGCGCGCTTCAAGCGTCTGAATGGCTATGACGTTTTCTTCCTGACCGGGACTGATGAACACGGCCTGAAGATTGAACAGAAGGCGGATAAGCTCGGCATGCAGCCACAAGAATACGTTGACCAAATGGCTGCGGGGATCAAGAAGCTGTGGAAGACGCTGAAGATCACCAACGACAAGTTCATCCGGACCACCGATGATTACCATGAAAAGGCCGTCCAGAAGATCTTCCAAAAGTTCGTCGACCAGGGTGACATCTACAAGGGTGAATACACCGGTTGGTACTCCGTGGATGATGAGGAATACTTCACTGAAAGTCAGCTGGCTGAAGTCTACCGTGACGATAACGGTAAGGTCATCGGTGGGAAGGCCCCATCTGGCCACGAGGTTCAACTGGTTAAGGAAGAGTCTTACTTCTTTAAGATGAGCAAGTATGCGGACTGGTTGATGGACTACTACAAGGAACATCCGGACTTCATCGAACCGCACACCCGGATGAACGAAATGGTTAACAACTTCTTGAAGCCGGGCCTAGAAGACCTCGCCGTTACCCGGACTTCCTTCAACTGGGGAGTTAAGGTACCAAACGACCCTAAACACGTTGTTTACGTCTGGATCGATGCCCTGTCCAACTATATTACGGCCCTCGGCTACGGCAGTGATGATGACAGCCTCTTCAAGAAGTTCTGGCCAGCCGACGTCCACATGGTTGGTAAGGAAATCGTTCGTTTCCACACCATCTACTGGCCAATCATGCTCCACGCCCTTGGCCTGCCACTGCCAAAGCACGTCATCGGCCACGGCTGGTTGACGATGAAGGATGGCAAGATGTCCAAGTCTAAGGGGAACGTAATCTACCCAGAGACCCTGGTTGATCGCTACGGCCTTGACGCCACCCGTTACTACCTATTGCGAGCAATGCCATTTGGTAACGACGGGGTCTTCAGCCCAGAAGACTTTGTTGACAAGGTTAACTATGACCTGGCCAACGACCTGGGGAACCTCTTGAACCGGACCGTTGCCATGATCAATAAGTACCAGGACGGTAAGCTGGTTGCCGAAAACAACGCGACGACGCCATACGATGCTGACCTGGAGCAGACCGCTGCCGACGTGATTGCTGAATACAAGGACTTGATGGACAAGACTCACTTTGCCGATGCTCTGGCGGCTATCTGGAAGTTGGTTTCCCGGGCTAACAAGTACATCGACGAGACTGAACCATGGGTACTGGCCAAGGACGACAGCAAGAAGGAAGAACTTTCCGACGTAATGACCCACCTGGCCAAGAGCCTGCGGGTAATCGCCGCCCTCTTGCAACCGGTAATGCCAGACGCTCCAAAGGAAATCTGCCGTCAACTGGGGCTTTCTGAGGCCCCAATTACCCTGACTGACCTGAGTTTCAATGACTTCCCGGCAGAAGCCCAGGTTGTCAAGAAGGGGACACCAATCTTCCCACGGCGCGACGTCAAGGAAGAAGTCGAATTCATCAAGAGTAAGATGACAACGAACGAAAAGAAGAAAGGTCGTAAGGCAATGGAAGAAGCAAAGCAAAAGGCTCAAGAAAAAGCTAAGGAAGAAGAAACCACTGGTAAGAAGACCATCCGGATCGATGTCTTTGACAAGGTTGAGCTGAAGGTTGCTAAGATCACCTCAGCGGACCACGTTGAAGGGGCCGACAAGCTGCTCAAGTTCCACATGGATGACGGGACTGAAGAAGGGCGGCAGATCCTTTCCGGAATCGCTCAATGGTACCCAGACCCATCTGTTCTGGTTGGTAAGAACGTTCTGATCGTTGCTAACCTGAAGCCACGGAAGATGCGTGGTGAGATCAGTCAGGGGATGCTGCTCTCCGCTGAAAAGGACGGGGACATTAAGGTCGTCATCGCCCCTGATGACCTGGTTCCAGGTATGAGCGTTGAATAAAGCAGGCCAACAATGAGCAAGCACGCAAGTTGGCGGAAGGTCTACGATTCGCATACCCACCTGAACGATGAGCCGTTTTACGATGACGTGCCAGCCTTCATTGCCCGGGCTGACCACTACGGCGTTACGGAAATGAATATTGTCGGTTCAAACCGCCAGCTCAACGACCGGGCGATTGCGTTGGGACACCGTTACCCCAACCTACACCCGATCGTTGGTTGGCACCCGGAGGACCTCGCAACCTTCAATGTGACCGAGAAAGCACACCTGAAAGCCCAGCTGACGGACCCAACAGTGGTGGGGGTCGGTGAGATTGGCCTGGATTATTTCAATGACCAGCACTCACCCCATGACCAGCAGTGGGCCCTGTTTGAAAAACAGCTCCAATGGGCTCGTGACCTTCAGCTACCCGTTTCAATTCACTGCCGGGATGCGCTGGCGGACACGTACGCGATCCTGAAGAATGCCCACCTTGCCGAGTTTGGCGGGGTGATGCACAGCTTCAATGGGAGTCCCGAATGGGCAGAAAAGTTCATGGGGTTGGGGATGGCGATCTCCTTCAGCGGGGTTGTCAGCTTCAAGAACGCCACCGATGTTCATGCGGCAGCTATAGCAACTCCGCTGGATCGGATGATGGTCGAGACCGACGCTCCATACCTAACCCCCAAGCCGTACCGGGGAAAACAGAACGAGCCTGCCTTTACCAAGTTTGTGGTGGACGCGATCGCTGAGCTGAAGGGTGTCGATGCCGAGCGGGTCGCCTACCATACTTACCATAATGCGGTCCGACTATTTCTCAAGGATGGGGGACATGATGAGCAAGATTAAAGAAGTCATCGTTGTTGAAGGCAAGGATGACACCAAACAGATTCATAAGGCGGTCGATGC
>CAMFOZ010000166.1 GCA_945971245.1 uncultured Lactobacillus sp. | reverse complement strand
TACAAACTGCATCCAAGTACAACTCAGATGTAACCCTGTCCTACGAGGGCAAGAGTGTTAACTTGAAGTCCATCATGGGTGTTATGTCACTTGGTGTTGGTCAAAACGCCGACGTTACCATCACGGCTAATGGTGAAGACGAAAAAGAAGCCTTAGATGCCGTTGCTGAAACGATGAAGAAGGAAGGATTGACTGACTAATGTCTTTACTACTAGATGGGTTGGCAGCGAGTAGTGGGATTGCCATTGCACCTGCTTACCTATTAGTAGGGCCAGATCTATCCATTAAGAAACAGCATATCGCTGATAAGAATCATGAAGTCGTTCGGCTTCGTGATTCTTTTGCTTTAACCACCAAAGAACTAAAGGCCATCCGGCAGCGGGCCCATCAGGACCTTGGTCATCAGGCGGCTGCGGTGGTGGATGCCCAGCTGACAATGGTGGATGATCCCGTCCTCCTAACAACAATTGAGCGTTTAATTGATAAACATTCTTATACGGCAGAGTGGGCGGTCAAGCTGGCAACCGATCACTATCTGGCGCTTTTTGAGCAGAATGATAATGATTACCTAAATTCCCGCACCCTAGCCGTCCGTGACGTCTACAAGCGTATTATCAGTCACTTGTTAGGGGTTAAACTTCCTGATCCCGCGGCCCTGGACCACCGGGCAATTATGGTGGCACCTAACATTACCCCGACTGATATGGCCCAGCTTGATCGGCGTTACGTGGCCGGGCTGGTGACGGATTACGGAGGCCGGACCTCTCACTTCTCAATCATGTCCAAGACCCTGGCTTTACCCGTGGTGGTTGGTACCAACACGGCTACCAAGAAGATCAAGGATGGTGACCTGCTGGTAGTTGACGGTATTCATGGTAAGGTGATTGTTAATCCAACCGAGCAGCAACTGGAACACTACCGTTTATTGGCGGGGGAATTTGCCCGGGAGCAACAGGCCTGGGGTGCCCTTCGTGATCAGCATACGGCCAGCCAGGATGGACGTAAATACGAGGTTGCTGCCAACGTCGGGGCACTGAGTGATATTACGGTTGCTCGTGACCACGGTGCCGAGGGGATTGGCCTTTTGCGGACCGAATTCCTGTACATGGACCAGACCGAATTGCCGAGTGAGGAAGACCAGTTTAAGGCTTACCGGCAGTTTGTCAGCGGCATGGACCAGCAACGGGTAGTGGCCCGGACACTCGACATTGGTGGTGACAAGCGGCTGGGGATGCTTAAGCTACCCCGAGAAGAGAATCCTTACCTGGGCTTTCGAGCAATCCGGATTGGGCTGGCTGAGCCGACAATCCTGCGGCCCCAGCTCCGGGCTCTGTTGCGGGCGTCGGTCTATGGCCGGTTAGCCATTATGTTCCCGATGATTGCTACCCCCGAAGAGTTCTCACAGGCGCGGGAGATGTTGGATGATGAGAAGCGAAAGTTAAGCCGGGCCGGTGTGGCGGTGGCTGATAACATTGAGGTTGGAATGATGCTCGAGGTACCATCAGCAGCGGTCATGGCCGATGTCTTTGCCCCTGACGTCGACTTCTTTAGCATCGGAAGCAATGATTTGATTCAGTACCTATTCGCAGCTGACCGGGGTAACTCCCGAGTTTCCTATCTGTACCAGGAACTTCATCCGGCGGTCCTCCGGCTGGTAAAACGGGTAATTGATGCTGCCCATGCCGAGGGTAAATGGGTTGGCATGTGCGGGGAGATGGCCGGTAATCCGCTGGCAACCCCGCTTCTGACGGCGATGGGCTTAGATGAGTTTTCGATGAATAGTAATCAAATCCTGCCGATTCGTTCCCTGATTAGTCACCTGAATAATCGGCAGCTCCAGCCCCTCGTTCACCGAGCCCTAGCTGCGCGCAGTGCGCGTGAGGTTGAGATGCTGGTGAAGGAATACGTACCGATGTTACGAAAATCTTAATCATTAACAGTGAGTGGAAGCGTGCTGGCTTTTACCCACTGTTTTTGTTTGCCCGGGAACTTGTCAGTGGCGCTAATTAATCATAGAATGGAATGAAATGTCATTTTTGGCAAACATTCGAGTATAATAAAGTATTATGGTTAAATACGATTAAAAGGAGCAACTAGTTTGAATATCGGTCTCTTTACAGATACATATTTTCCGCAAGTCAGTGGCGTTGCGACCTCGATTAAAACCCTTCGTGACGAACTGATTGCCCAGGGACACCACGTCTACATCTTTACGACCACTGATCCCCAGGCAAAGCACGACGATGTTGAGGCGGGAGTCTACCGTTTTCCTAGCATCCCCTTTGTCTCGTTTAAGGAACGTCGGATTGCTGTTCGCGGTGCCTTTCGGGCAGTACGTTTAGCCAAGAAGTTTCACTTAGACATTGTCCATAATCAGACTGAGTTTGCTCTGGGGATGATGGGGAAGCTCGTAGCGCGCGAACTGAAGATCCCATGCTTGCATACTTACCACACGATGTATCAGGACTACCTGCACTACATTGCCAACGGGCACATTGTTAAGCCGCATAACGTTGCGACTTT
Organism: uncultured Lactobacillus sp.; assembly: GCA_945971245.1. Taxonomy (GTDB): domain Bacteria; phylum Bacillota; class Bacilli; order Lactobacillales; family Lactobacillaceae; genus Limosilactobacillus. The sequence continues at coordinate 916 of CAMFOZ010000166.1, read as the reverse complement.
CGTTCACCTCTATATGAAGAGCATCGATGGGGTAATTGCCCCCAGTGATCGGGTCCTTGATACCATGCGAAGCTATCATGTGACGGCGCCGATTCGGGTGATCCCCACTGGTATTAACCTGCGGGTATACCGGCAACGGGATTCTGCTGCTCAAATACATGCATTGCGGCAGCGCTATGGTTACGCTGACGATACCCCGGTCCTTCTTTCTCTGAGCCGCCTAGCCTACGAGAAGAATATCAATGCCTTGATTTCGGCAATGCCTGACATTCTTAGTAAGCGTCCTACAGCCCAGCTGCTCATTGTGGGGGCGGGGCCGGCAAGACAGTCTCTGGAACGGCAGGCTCGCCAGTTGGGCTTGACCGACCACATTCAGTTTGCCGGTGAAGTGGATAATAGCGAGGTCTATCACTACTACCAGATGGCCGACGTCTTTGTATCAGCATCTGATTCGGAGTCGCAAGGTTTGACCTATGATGAGGCTTTGGCATCTGACTTGCCGATTGTGGTGATGCGGAGCAAGTATACTGATGAGCTGATTGATGATCCAGCAATTGGGATTAGCTTCCAGCAGCAGAGTGACCTGGTAAATGGGGTATTGCACTACCTTGATCACCCTAATGATCAGGAGTCACATGCTCGGCGCCAGGCAAAGTTGCATTCGATCTCATCAGAAGTTTTTGCTAAGCAGGTGGTGCAATTCTACACTGACTGTCAGCAGGAACTGGCAGCAAAGCAGGTGGCAAAGTCACGACACCGTTTGTTTCATTGATTAAGGAGTTCTTATGCTTAAGATTACAATGTTTTCATCGGCAGATAAGGTCGCTGGTCAAGGGGTTGGCAGTGCGTACTTGGAGTTAGTCCACCTGCTGGAAAGCAATTTCCAGGATGAATTCGATATTGCGATCAACAAGTA
>CAMFOZ010000165.1 GCA_945971245.1 uncultured Lactobacillus sp. | reverse complement strand
ACACCTATCATAACGCTCTTATACGGTTACGGAAATTCTGCGAAAAAGATGAATCAGCGCTTTTCCTTGGGACTCAGTTAAAGCTTACCTGAACGTAACTAACTTACTGCAAAGTGCTTACTTTTAATAAGAATAGTGGTCACCTATACTGGAAACGTAAGCAGATAAGTAGTTAAGAGGAGGAATTGTGATGACAAAACAAATTTTGATTCTCGGTGCCACGGGACAGATTGCTGGTCACGCTATTAAGGCCCTATTGAAAGGCAGCGATGATCACCTCCTGCTCTTTACCCGGCATCCCCAACACCTCAGTAATGTTGATGAAAGTCGGGAAACCGTGATTAAGGGGAACACGCTGAAGATGGCCGAATTAGATGCCGCCGTTGCGCAGGCGGACGCGGTTTATGCCAACCTGCGGAACCCGCAGATTGCTCAGCAGGCCCGCAATATTGTTCGAGCAATGGACAAGTACGGGGTTAAGCAACTAGTCTGGATCTCCTCGATTGGGATTTACGATGAGGTACCCGGCAAGTTTGGCGAGTGGAACAACGCCGAGCTCGGTGGCGGCCAGCAAGACAGCTACCTGGGAACCTACCGGCAAGCGGCCGACGTGGTTTCTGGATCTGACCTTGACTACACAATTATCCGGCCGGCTTGGCTGACCAATAAGGATGAGGTCGACTATGAAACGACGGAACGGGGCGAGGCTTTCAAGGGGACTGAGGTTTCACGGAAGTCGATCGGGAACTTTGTCGCTAAGATCCTTGAGAACCCGGCACCATACGCCCGCAAAGATTTTGGGGTCGACAAACCCGGAACTGATGGTGACAAGCCGGCCTGGTACTGATCACGCGGTGCGGTATTTTCGGTGGAATTTGGTACTAGTTGGGGTAACGTTCCTCAAAAAATAACTTGCTCCCCACGGAAAATATGTTATACTAACCACAATTAAATACGCTACCTGGTTCCCCGGAACTGGGAATAATAGCACTCAACCTTATTTCGTTAGGGCTTTCGGATGAAAGAGAAATAAGGTTGGGTGCTTTTTGCGTAAAAGGAGGAATTTTTTAATGAAGACGGTAATTAAGAAGCTGGATGAAATGACGGCCCAGGAGTGGTGTCGACTCGTTGAGGAACGGATTAAGGTCTTTGTGGTCGAGCAGGAGTGTGCATACCAAGAGGTCGACCAGGACGATTATCATGCTGCCCACCTCATGTTATTCGATGATGCTGACCAACTGGTTGGTTATACCAGAATCTATCGGCGCGGCGATGGCAAGGTGACCTTTGGCCGGGTGCTGGTACCGAGGCAGTACCGGAAGAACCATTATGGCCGACAACTAGTTGAGCAGACGATCAAGGCCACTCACCGCCTTTTTCCAGGAGAAGCGATCCAGATTCAGGCCCAGGCCTACCTACAGAAGTTCTATGAATCGTTGGGCTTCCAACCCATTTCGGATGTGTACCCGGAGGATGGGATTCCCCACCTCGACATGATTTTGAAGGGAGAAGACTAGGATGAAAAATTATGATGACTTTGAAAAACTGACTTGCACAACCAAGATTAAGGACGTTAAGAACGGCTACTATGCCTTTGACGATACGGTCTTCTACGGTGAAAAGGGTGGCCAGCTCGCCGATCACGGGACGATCAACGGTCAGCCGGTCACCGACCTGAAGTGGGACGGGGACACCCTCTACCACCAGGTGACGGGAGAACTGCATGACCCGATTGTCATGAAAGTCGATGCCCGGACCCGGTGGATCAACACGACGGTTCAAAGCGCCTTCCACCTTCTGGATGGCTACTACGCGGACAAGGATACCAAGATCGTCGAGGTCAATGCCGACCCGGAGAATGAGTGGTACATCGTGGACAGCAAGCAGGTCGGTGCAGATCAGTTGCGGGACGTGGAGGAATGGATGAACAATGTCATTCACCAGGACATTCACACCAGCTTCACCTACGTCAAGGGCAGTGAGTATCCTGATCCGGCCTATCAGAAGTACCCCCTGGTCCGCCTCGTTCACTTTGGCGAGATCAACACCCAGCCCTGTGGGACCTGCCATGTTAACCATACCGGTCAGCTGCAAAGTTTTGTCATCCTGGGGACGGAGAAGGTTTCGGCCGGTACCAAGATCTACATTACGGTCAACCTGGCGACGAATGACCGCCTGAAGAAGGATGATGCAGCCCTGAAGCAGGTTGCGGCAACGCTTAGCGCCAAGGAAGGCCAGGTTGTCGAAAAGGCCGGGGAACTGGTTGCTAAGAATAAGACGATGAAGAAGCAACTCAAGGCCCTCAAGAAGGAACTGATGGGGATGAAGGCTAAGGATATTCTGGCTGCCGACCAAGTCATCAACCAGGTTCAACTGAACGATCCAAGTGAGATGTCGATGCTGGCCCCGCAGCTGTTACGGCAGGTTGACCATGATAAGTTGCTGGTCGCCCAAGTGGGGAAGCAAACGAGTTTTGCCGTCATCTCACCGAGTGGGAAGGCCCGTGCTGTGTTGGCTAAGTTCCAGGAGCTGGGGACGGTTAACGGTGGGGGTTCACCGAAGATTGTCACCGGGAACACTGATCTGGCTGCTGCCGAACTTGTTCAGGCGGCTGAACCACTTCTGTAAGCATAAAAATAGTGTGAATGGGCCGTTGGTGTCCATTCACGCTATTTTTTTAATTGGTACCGCGCTGAAGCTGGTTTGAATTGGATTGTCTGGTACTTAGCCTCAACCGGTAAGGTGATGGTGAACGCTCCTGTTGATTCGGAATTCACCTTTCCAGTTACTGCATCTGGAATTAGGTGGTTCTGGATACGGACGTACTGATGGGGGCGAACGACAAAGCCCGTTGACTTAGCCGCACGATTGCGAGCCTGGCGATTATTGAGATAACGATGGAGAAGCTGGGGAGCTCGCCGTTGTGTTGCCGTAGCCTGGTCATCCACAATGGGGGTGCCGCTCTCGTCAATGTCCTCAACATCGATATAGATCACATGACCCTGGGAGTTGAAAATAGCAAATTGGTGTCGAGTTTGGTAGGCTCCGGCGTTGATGTAAGTGACCTGGTAGACAGTATTCTTTGGCTGATGGAAGTTATTCGCAGCTTTGGCTTGATTGGTGATTCCAATTCCGATAATTGTTGCTGTAAGAATCAGTAGGATTTTCTTTAAATAGCGCATTACTGTTGCTCCCTTCTTCATTTCATTTTAACAGGTGGAGGAGTGCATAAACAAAAACAACCATTAGCCATAAATAGCTGATGGTTGTTTTACTGATTATTTCCGCCATAAGAAGTTGATCAGTTCCCGGTTGACCTGGGAATTGTTGTGGAGCTTGCTGTGTTGGGCGTTGGCCCCCTTGATCTCCACTTCCCGGTAGGATTTGGCGCGACCGTTGACCAGGTACTTCAGGGTCTTAGCGGAGTTGACAGGGACGT
>CAMFOZ010000164.1 GCA_945971245.1 uncultured Lactobacillus sp. | reverse complement strand
GGAAGACCTTCCACCTTGCCAGTTGCCGTAGTCTCACCAGGGGTCATGGTGTGATCGTCTGGAACCTCAGTGTCCTTGGTTGGATCCTTCGGAGGAGTTACAGGGTCGCCTGGTTTACCGTTCTTTGGAGTCCAGCCTGGAACTTCTGGTACCTTGCCGTCCACGACCTTGGTGTGGACGTATGGCACTTTGGTGTCCTTGGTTGGATCGCTTGGCTTTACTGGGTCGCCTGGTTTGCCGTTCTTTGGCGTCCAGCTTGGAACTTCTGGTACCTTGCCGTTCACGACCTTGGTTGGGTCATTTGGATCAGTTTCATAAGGAACTGGGTTGGTCCCTGGAATTGGGTTGCCGTTTGGATCTACCGGTACGATGCTGCCGTTTGGAGTGTAGACGACAGTATCCTTTACTTCTGGCTTGTCAGGTGTTGCCGTCAAGCCACCGGCTTGCTTCTTGTCCGCGGTGTAGCCCTTAACTACTGGGGTATCAACCTTGTCAAATGTTGTCTTAGGCTTGCTCCAGCCGCTTGTCGTCGACTTCCCGGTTACCTTGTCGTACGTTACCGTTCTCGTGAAGGCATCCTTCTGCGTAATGACCTTGTCTTCAGGAGTATCTTTGCCGGCGCCTTCATAGTGAATGGTCTGCTTGGCATCCTTGGCCAAGTTGTCGTGCTTGACGTCGTCTTGATACGTATGACTTTCTGGATCATTCGGATTGATCTTGTCGCCTGGTTTTACTGGATTCTTATCGTCTGGAGTGATGGTCACGGTGCCGTGCTTCAGGTGTACCTCGTAGCTTTGGTTATGGTTGCTGTCATTGTCGAAGACGACGTTCTGGCCATTGGTATCGTCCGATACAAACTCATAGCCCTGGTTTTCGTAGTCTTCGATGCTTGACTTGGTGTTGTACTTGGAATCCGCTTTTGAATCGCCTTCCAGGCTGTCACTCTTCAGAGTCGTCTTGGCTGTGTCGTCGATGTACGTTACCGTGGCTTTTTGATTGTCCGCCTTGTACGTTACCGTCTCTACAAACTCGTCGTGTGGACTATTGACGGTCTTCGCGCCGATTTCCTTCTTATCCGCGGTGTAGCCCGGGATCGTTGGACTCGTTACCGATGAAATCGTGCCCGTTGACCAATCTTTCCAGACAGTAGTGCCCGTTACCTTGTCCTTCGTGCCCGTCCGGCTCAGGGTTACGCTCTCGCTGTGGTCTTCAGCTGCCTTGCTGCCATCCGCGTAGTTGTAGTGAATCGTTTCTTTTACGGTCGTCTCGTCCTGATTTGGCTCCGTGCCGTGCTTCAGGTGTACCTCGTAGCTTTGGTTATGGTTGCTGTCATTGTCGAAGACGACGTTCTGGCCATTGGTATCGTCCGATACAAACTCATAGCCCTGGTTTTCGTAGTCTTCGATGCTTGACTTGGTGTTGTACTTGGAATCCGCTTTTGAATCGCCTTCCAGGCTGTCACTCTTCAGAGTCGTCTCGTTGTCTGTGTCGTCGATGTACTTTACCGTGGCTTCTTGTGGCTTGTAGGTGACTTCGTGCCAAGCAATTTCTGGCTCGTGGGCAGTGGCCAAGCGGGAGTCAAGTGCAAACCAGCTATAGACATTGCGTGAGTTGGTAAGCTTCGGATTATACTTGATAATCTTCTGACCAATATGGAAGGAATTGCCTTCAAGCTCCATAATGGCCGCTCCGTAGTAGCGGTCGGCTGAAGTTGGATTGTCCCAGCCAGCAGGAGCAGGTTTTATTTCGTTATTTTTATCGGCATACCAGCCGTCAGCGTGCTTGCCGTTAATGGTTGATCCAGGAATGTCCTTGGTGGTGTTGCCGTTTGGAGCGAAGTATTCAATCTTGGTGGTGCCGTTGTTAAGGCTGCTCATGTCAAGCCATGCGTTGCTGTCCTTGCCCATGGTAATTGGATTCCCGTTTTCGTCGTAGAAGGTCAGATCAACGATCAGGTCAACGCGGCCATTGCGGCCATTGATCTGACTACCAGCTGCCCCATACCACAAAGCAATATTAGGGCTGTTGGACAGGAAGATATTGGCAGTTCCATCGTCTGCCGTGGTTTCATTTAGCGTGTACTTGACCTGAGCCTCGCTCAGCTTGTGTAAGACGTTATGTTTGTCAATGTAGACGGAATTCTTCAGTCCCGTGTAGCGGGCAACGGCACTTTCGCCTACATGAAGCTGAACGCCAGTGTAGGTATTGCCCCAGTCCTTGATGTCCTTGCCTGTCCCTTCACCCTGGTCGTGGGAAATGTCGGAACCGCTGAATGACTTGGAAATGTTGCCACCAGTCGTTATGCCATCAGCATATACGCCCTCGCCATTCTTGCCCAGCCAAGCACTGGACTTAATGAAGTTGACCGGCTTGTCGCTTCCGGAAGTAACTTCAAGCGAAGCATCGTGTTCATCGGCAAATGACAGGCCTTGTGAAATGTCCTCCTTGGCCAGGTCGGCTTTGTACTTGGCCACCTTGTCTTGAATGTTCGTTACCTGCTTGTCCAGATCATCCAATGCTTCTTTCTTGATATTGTAGGTCTTGGGGTCTTTTTCTTTAACGTTCAGTCCATAAAACTTCGCCCGCTCGATAAGACTCGACAAGTCCCCTTTCTTATCAGAAATCTGGGGCTGTCCTGCTTGGTTATGGTTGTCAGCCGTATTCTTTTCACCGCTAGCTGAAACAGTACCAGCCGGACTTGGCATAACCCTTGCCATAACAATCTTATTGCCGGCCGCATTCGCAGAAGCAGTCTCGTTCGCTTGACCTTTAGTCTTGGCATTGTCCACGTCAGCTTGCGCATCGTTTGCAGTTGCCGTTTGCACTTCAGCATTGGCGATGCTGCCTTCTTGTGCTTGCTTGTTTTCAGCCTGATTTGCATCAGCCACTGCCGCTTGAGCTTGCCCATTCTGAGCTTCTCCGTTCTGCTTTTCAACACTTGCTACGGAAGCTTGGCTAGTTGACTCGGCAGTCTGTGCTTGCTTTTGATCCTTAGAAGCAGTTTGCGTCTCTGATGGATCTGAATTATCCTCAGCACTGCTGCTTGCTTTTCCGGCAACAGTTTCAGTTGGGTCGTTGTTAACCGTACCTGTATCAGCATGCACTACAGAGCCATTAGCACCCATCCACAACGTGGTTGAAAGCAGAACTGACGCTACACCAACGGACAGCTTTCTCAAGCTGTAGTGTGGTGTTCGATCAGCACTGTCAACGAACATCTTATTTTTCTTTCTTACCATATTTGCTCGTAACTTTCCTTTCTAAAACATAACTAAGTTAATACTCATTTATACTTTAACACTAAACCGCCCCAAAAGTGAAACCCTTTTCAAAGGATGATCGAATTACAATTCAAGTGATGCATTCTATTGGCTGCTCAAATCGTGCTATTGCTAGAGAGCTTAACTGCTCGCCAAGTACAATCGTGTATGATCAAAAGAGGCACTGTATCCCTT
>CAMFOZ010000163.1 GCA_945971245.1 uncultured Lactobacillus sp. | reverse complement strand
GTGAAGGAAGAATGAGAATGAATCACAAAATTACGGAAACACTAGAATTTGCACGCATCAAGGGGATGCTGGCCCACTACCTGGTTTCAGCGGCTGGTCATCACGAGTTGGAACGGATGGTACCGCAGGGGGATTACGACCGGGTACAGCAATACCTGACGGAGACTACTGATGGTGCTGATATCCTGCGGCTTGAGGGTGGAATTCCGATTCCCAAGCTGGCTGATATTCAGCCCCAGATGAAGCGGCTCAAGATCGGTGCTAATCTGAATGGAACGGAACTCGCCCAGGTCACGAAGGTCCTGCAGACCAGTATGAGTGTGAAGAACTTCTTCGACGAGATGCGGGAAAAGAAGATCAAGTTACGGGTCTTGGACCAATTGGTCGATCGGCTGGTCACGATTCCTTCCATTACCCAACGGCTGGTCCGTTCGGTCGACCCGGATGGCCGGCTGAATGATGAGGCCTCAAGCAAGTTGCACGGGATTCGGCAGCTGATTGTGAAGACAGAAGGGGAGATTCACCAGCAGATGGAACGCTACACCCGGGGGAAGGGCGCCAAGTACCTGAGTGAACCGGTAGTGACCATCAGAAATGACCGTTATGTTGTACCAGCTCTGGCCCGTTACCGGAATAAACTAGGTGGGGTGGTTCACGACCAGAGTGCCAGTGGGCAGACCCTCTACATTGAGCCGGCCGGGGTGGTTGAATACAACAACCGTCTGCGTCAGGCCCAGATTGAGGAACGCCAGGAAATGCTGCGGATCCTGGCCGAGCTGTCAGCCCTGATTGCCCCATACCGGCATGATATTCAGAATAACGAACGGGTATTAGGTAAACTCGACTTCATCAATGCTAAGGCAGCCCTGGCTCACGATATGAAGGCCAGCCTGCCCTTGCTCAGTCGGGAAAACCACGTTAACCTTCGTCATGCTCGCCACCCTTTGATTGATCCAAAGAAAGTTGTCCCTAATGACATCAAAATTGGTGAGGACTACCAGGCCATTGTGATTACGGGGCCGAACACTGGTGGGAAGACGATCACCCTGAAGACGCTGGGACTGATCCAATTGATGGGCCAGTCCGGTCTGTTTATTCCAGCCGAAGAGGGGAGTACGATCGGCGTCTTTGATAACATCTTTGCCGACATCGGTGATGAGCAGTCACTGGAGCAAAACCTCTCGACCTTCTCCGGTCACATGGATAATGTGAAGGCTATTCTTGAACAGATTACCGACCGGAGCTTGGTCCTGCTGGATGAACTTGGTGCGGGGACGGACCCAAAGGAAGGGGCCGCCCTGGCCATGGCCATCCTGGACCAGATCGGTAGCAAGGGGAGTACGGTCGTCATCACGACCCACTACCCAGAGCTGAAGGTGTACGGATACGACCGGGCCAAGACCATCAACGCCAGCATGGAGTTCGATACCGAGACCCTTCAGCCGACCTACCGGCTCATGTTGGGGGTCCCTGGGCGGTCCAACGGGATTGAGATCGCCCAGCGTCTGGGGATCGATGAGGCCGTAATTGATGAGGCCCGTTCCCTGGTCAGTGATGATAGTCAAGACCTCAATAAGATGATCGGTGACCTGGTAGCCCAGCGCAAGGCAGCCCGGGAAGAGAATGAACGGCTGACCAAGCTGGTAGCGGACAATGAACAAACCCAAAAGGAGCTGGATGAGAAGCTGAATCGGTTTAACGAACAGCGCGACAAGCTCTTTGATCAGGCTCGTTCCCAGGCTAACCATCAGGTATCAATGGCTAAGCGGAAGGCCAATAATATCATCCACCACCTCCGCCAGCTGGAGATGCAGCAGGGGGCTAACGTCAAGGAAAACCAATTAATCGACGCCCAGGGTGCGCTGAATGCCCTGCACCAGGAAGACCCGCGGCTCAAGCATAACAGTGTTCTTAAGCGGGCTAAGGCCAAGCATGACCTCCACAAGGGGGATGCTGTAATGGTCAAGTCGTACGGCCAGTATGGTGAGCTGTTAGACAAGCGTGGTAACCACAAGTGGGAAGTCCAGATTGGCATCCTCAAGATGGAGATTGACGAACGCGATCTGGAGAAGGTGGACAAGAAGTCCCTGCCAAAGGAAAAGACAACCCGGCGGTCCAGTGCAGTTCACACCACCCAGACCCGGCATACCTCGGCGCGGCTCGACCTGCGTGGTCACCGTTATGAGCAGGCGATGAGTGAGCTCAGTGATTTTATCGACCACGCCCTCTTGAACAACCTATCCTCGGTTACCATTATTCACGGAAAGGGAACTGGGGCCCTGCGGAAGGGAACCCAGCAGTACCTGCAGAGTAATCCCCGGGTCAAATCCTTTAGTTATGCTGCGCCAAATAACGGTGGCGACGGGGCAACCATCGTCAACTTGTAATTAACTGATAAAAAGTAAGCAGAATCCGTGACAGGGTTATTGGCCTCTGCTAGAATAAGGATAGTAATTCAATAGGAGGACAAGAAAATGGCTGTTAATGTAACAACTGATCAAAGCTTTGAGCAAGATACGGCAACTGGGGTCGCGCTGATTGATTTCTGGGCAACCTGGTGTGGTCCATGTCGGATGCAATCACCAGTAGTGGAGGCATTATCAGAAGAGATGCCGGGGGTAAACTTCTACAAACTGGATGTTGACCAGAACCCCGAAACTGCCCAAAAGTTCCGGATCATGAGTATTCCGACCCTGATGATCAAGAAGGACGGTCAAGTCGTTGACCAGATCGTCGGTTATCACCCTAAGGAACAGCTGCAGCAGATTCTGCAGCAATACACGGCCTAACCAACACCAAAGCCCTGATGAACAAAATATCGTTCATCAGGGCTTTTTTAAGTTATTCTTCGCGTTTCTTCTTGAGCAGTGAGCGCTTGCGCTTCTTCTTCGGCGCTGACTCATCATCTTGCTGGGGAGCAGTGACGTGAATGAAGGTTACTAGTTCACTGCGTTCGCTATCGGCATCAGTCTTGGGATCATTTTGGACGGTAATATCGACGTATTCGTGGTGCCGGTCGGAAAGTTCCGCTTCAGCTACGGTACCAAGCTGAAACTCGATTTCCTGAGCCAGGAAGCCGAGCTCCAGGCCAAAGGAGGTTTGTTCCTCATCACGGCGGATCCGTTCAGTGACGATCGGTCCCCCCAACCGCCAGACTTGGCTGGTCTTATCATGCCGCTGGAGCTGGAGGTCACCCAGGCCCAGCTGGTGAGTCAAAATGATAAGGTCATCATGGGTGGCGACGGGATATTCACGCGCGAGGTCCTTACCGATCCAATAGAGCATGTCGTCGGCTTCCTTGCCGAGAATACTTGGTAGGATAACGTCGCGTAGGGTTCCGTTCATCAGTCCCTGGTGACTGGCTAGCAATTGATCATAACGTTTTTGACTCATTATTTTTCTAACTCCTTTATCGCAATCATTCCCTATTATACTTAAAAATGACGGTGGTAATAGTTAAATTTTTTAAAACTTGCAAATTTTGCGATTGAAAACCATAATATAGTTTCAAGCAC
>CAMFOZ010000162.1 GCA_945971245.1 uncultured Lactobacillus sp. | reverse complement strand
TGTGTACATAAAAACCGGATGATGAATTGTTCAAAAAATTCATCATCCGGTTTTTGCTTTGGACTAGGAGTTTTTTCCCAGCCTCTTTTTGTTAGTTAGGCGTGAACCTCATTCCAGCGGTCACGGAGAATAGCATAAATATGCTCAGCATCACGTGACGTACCACGGAGTTCGTAGTCGGCTAGGAACGGTGCGTTAAACTGCTTAGCGTACTTGCGGGCAGTGAGACAGTATTGTTCATTGAAGTTCCGGTTACCACTACCGACCACACCGACACAATACTTGGCATTATCGCCGGACTCGATATATTCGCCAAGAGCGTTGGTCATGATTTCGGTAAAGCCAGAATCAATCCCGTTCCCACCAGTCAGGTAGGTAGGTACGAAGGCAAAGAAGGGTTCTTTTTCGTCTTCCGGAATTGTTTGATCACTAATTTCTTTAGAGGTGATGAGGGGGTTGTCCTCATTGAGAGCGTGCTGCTGTTCAGCATAGGCACTGAGACGCTTGATGAACGCCCGCGTATTTCCCTCAATTGAGGTGTAGATGATGTTGATTGGAGCCATTGGCTAATACTTCTTTCTAATATTCATTCTAAAAGCTAGATTCTGATTAATTATACTACATTTATGCGGCTAACAATTTGTCAGTCGTGTTACGTTTGGCTTAATGAATTTAGGTGAAACAGTTTTATAAAGACGCTCCCGTTGACTGGGATAAGATGCTAAAATTAGTGGAGAGTAGTGAGAAATAAGGGGAGTGGGAAGTTGAGTAGAATTAGCTTAAGTAATCTAACGTTTGAGGCTAAATCTGGGGACCAACTTGAAGATGTTTCAATGGAGTTGACATCGCCGCAGATGGTTGCAATCTGTAGTAATGATGATGGCGCCACTTCATCGCTCGAACAATTGATTGTCGGTGCGGGTAAGGTCCTGGATGGGGATGTAACTGTTAATGGTCAGGACCTGAAGTATCTTCGCCGCCACCATGACGATGTGATTGCCAACCTGGCGGAGATTAGCCTACGTGGCCGGACAGTTGAAAAGGCAATTCAAAAGGCCTGCCGCCACCAGGATGGGGCCCTGAACTTGGATGCCACGCTGCAGATGCTTCAACCGCTGAACATTCTGCCGGAAACTAAGCTGGCTGCCCTCAATGATAATCAGCAGCAGGAATTAAAACTAATCATTATGTTGGCGTTGCGACGCTCAATCGTTGTCTTAGATCAGGGCCTCGACAAACTGTCAGAACAGGCACGGTTGACGATGGGGCAACTGCTCAAAGACTATACCCAAAAGACTGATTCACTGGTTCTCTTTACTAGTGAGAATGTTTCGACCATGATGCGGTTTGCTGATGTGATCTACTACTTTAATGGGAGTCACCTGACCTCTGTCCGGGCCCTTCATTTGGGAGATGGCGTTGACTGTACGGTTACTGTGACCGGAACGGGGTTGCCGGTGGAGATGGCTGTCCGGATGGGGGCCCATATGTTGGAAGAGGCGCCAAATGAAACGCGGTTCCTTTATACCGGCAATATCCAGGCTCTCCTACCGCTGCTTGAGCAGAGTACGATCACTGATGTTCGGATTGAGGATGCCACGGTTGAAGATGAACTGATGGCCTACTAGAAAGGAAAAATAATGGCACGAATTGTGGTAATTAGCCGGCGCCACGACCGATTGGCCCGGCTGATCATGGAAAATTCATATGCGGCCGTAGCAGCAAATAATTTCGATGTTGAACTGGAGGCCGGCGATATTCTTTGCTGGCTTCCCCAGGCCGGGGATCCGGTTGATGACGAGGTTCAACAGCTGGCGGACCTGGTCGATCGTTCCCTCTTTCCCCCACAGAAAATTGTGATGCTCTCAATTGCCGGAACGGCCGATGATGCGGATGAGGCTCAGCTAAAGCACTGGTACGGTAAGCGGGCAATGCAGGAAGTCTGGGCACATCAGTACGCAATCAAGATGATTGATGAATTGGAGTTACCGTACGTGGTGGTCCGGGCACTGCCGCTGGGGGAGGGAGCCGCTCATACTCAAATAGTGGACGAGGGTCAGCCACTGTTGGGTGAGAATATTAGTGAAGAGCAATTGGCCACTGTTTTGGAGACGGCCCTGACGACCGGAAAGTTTGATAACCATTCGATTGGCGTTATGCCAAGTAAGTGAAATGAGGTAACAACATGAAAGAGATAACAGATTATCAACACTGGCAAGAAACAGTTCAACATATTCACCTACCGCGCTGGAAAGAACTGCCGACCCTGGGCCTCTATGTAGATCAAGTAGTAACGGTGGTTAACGAGCAACTAGCTAGCTTTGACGTCGAACCACTGACCAAGGCGATGGTCAATAACTACGTCAAAAAGAAGGTCATCCAAGCACCGATTAAGAAAAAGTACGCCGTTAACCAGCTGGTCGACCTGCTGCTGATCGGGTTCTTCAAGGTCAGCTTTAACATTGATGACATTCGGGCGGGAATTGCCCAACTGACAATTGATACTTATCCTCAGCTGGCTTACGATCACTTTGCTGCGGTTTTGGAATCGATTCTGACTGGTCAACCGATTGATGATGGCATTGAAATCAAACCTGCCAATCAAGAACTGATGGAATCAGCGATCAAGGCTGTCCTGGCCCACCTCAGGGCTGAACACATCTTTGCTGACATGCGGCGGCAGCAGCAGCCTTTGAAAGTTGAAAAGGGATAAAAGAAAGGGGCATCTGGCCCTTTTTTATTGCCTTCAGTTTTTGTTGCAATTGCAACAAATGGTGATATTATTATGGACAAGGAGACTATTTACCATGATCGATATTTTACGAGAAGTTGGGATGATTGAGCGGGCATTGGATTCGATGTCAAACATTGAGTTTAAGCAGATTGGCCTGGCACGCGGTCAGTACCTCTACGTTGTTCGAATCTATGAACATCCGGGAATCATCTCTGAGCAACTGTCGAACTTGATAAAGGTTGATCGGACCACGATTGCTCGTGCCGTCAAAAAACTTGAGCAAAAGGGCTTTATTGAGCGGCGCAGTGATCCGCAAAACAAGAAGATTAAGCACTTGTTCGTTACCGAAAAGGGAAAGGAGATTTACCCCTTCATCATTCGGGAAAATCAACACTCTAATGCGGTAGCGCTCCGTGGTTTTACTGACGAAGAAGCACAGCAGGTTCATGATTACCTGGTTCGAGTCCGCCACAACATTGATGGCGACTGGAACCTGGTTAAGCATGGCGGTAAGCGAGAATACTAGGAGGCTTTTGAAGATGGATAAAGTTGTTGTTGACCAGAGTTTCTGGGACCTCTTTCCGGATGCCCAGGTAAATATTTTATATGCCAACGGAATTGATAATCATGACACGGACAAGAACATGGCCCAACGGCGAGAGATGCTCGCCAATGCGACTGAGGAAGCCGGAAAGTTTCTGACCAATGAAACCTTCCGATTGAATCCCGTAGTTGATCAATGGCGGAAGGCTTACCAACAGTTCAAGAAGAAGAAGGGGGCCCGGGCCTCAA
>CAMFOZ010000161.1 GCA_945971245.1 uncultured Lactobacillus sp. | reverse complement strand
TACGGTGGTGTGAGAGGTCGATAATTGAACTAATCAATTATCTCCTACTCGATTGTTATCTGAATGTTTATGTTGCACTGTGTATGTGGCTCCCAGCATTGATGGGGATGCTCGTTAGTGGATCGACGTCAGCGTTGACAACATGGTTAGCGCGGCTGTGAAGTTAATACCGAAGTGCAGGAGGAACGATGCCCAGAAACCGTTCCGGTAGAAGTTAATTTCCAGGGCTACCGCCATACTCAAGTAAACCAGAAAGGCCACAAATGTTGATGGACTGTGGGCTATGGTGAACCCAAGTGCCCCTAGTATAAACGCTAACCACGGAGCTTTAATCAGCCGGAATGGAAGCCACCGGAAGATGAATTCCTCAATGATCGGTGCCATTAAGATGGCCGTGAGGATGATGTAGAGCCGGTTAACCGAGCCACTATAGAAAATGTGATCAATGGCGTTCTGATTACTGGTGTTGATGTGATTCGACGTGATATTGGCTAATAAGAGTAGGAATGCTTTAACTGCAATCAACCAGCCAATTGTCTCTAACCAGAACCGCTTATTCTTCAAATTGGACTGAGCTCGTGGGTACTTGCACCACAGCATTATGGGAACAAGATAGACATAAAGCAGGGCAATTATACCTAGCCCCGCTAACAGTGAAGCATAGATGCTGCCAGTGAGCCGCCAACTATCATGCATCACAGTTGACGCGATTAGCTGAAACCAGGCATAGACTACATACATCATGATCAGTGCCAGCACAACGTACAACCAAGCCTGAATGCCGATCTGGATCGGCCGGCTGAACGAGTGGTACTGGTCCTCGACGATTTTCTTAAACTTCTTCAAGGGGTGAAGCACTTCCTTTGCAGATTATTCCATGTTTTTGCCCTAGTTGCAGGGCTTTGCTGTATAATAAGATTATAACACGTATACACGTATCATAATCGAGGTTAAAGAGACAAATGAAGTACAAATTCACAACGACTTTAGACCGCAAACTGGTTGACCGCTTAAAAGCACAAGCAATTCGTGAACACCGTAGTGCGGCTGAGATTATCGAAGAACTCATTCGCCAGTACCTGGACAAGCAAGAACAGAATAGCGAAGATGCAATTGTTGAGAAACTCGTCCGTCAGTACCTACGTGAACATAAGCAAAACAGAAAAGAATAAGAATTAAGACGGATGGGGTGGAAATTATCATGTTTAGCTTAGAATGTTTATTTGTTGCAATTATGCTGGTATTGGCGTTTATCGTTCATCGACGTTGTAAAGTTCTTAAGATCAGTCAAGGATGGGCCCTTTATCTATGCGACTTTAGCTTTTTAATGGCCATTGCCTTTATGACCCGGTGGGAACGGGACAACGGCAGTAACAACACTATCCAGGCTGTGATCTTCTTAATCAGTGCTTGCATTGCCATGGGCCTGCTAGTACGGGACTTGCAACGGCTCTACAAGCTGATTAAAGCCAGCAAATAGAAAGCAGGCGAGATACTTTGAAACATTCAGGAAAGGGGCGGCTGCTATTTAGCGCCTTATGTGTGATCTTCATGGTGATAACACTGATCTTGACGACCGTGTTTTACCATGTCCGCAGCGAGACCAGCAAAACATTTACCAGGCAGGACGCTGTGACGTCCAAAGTCGTTAGTAAGAAGCCTGTCTCCATACTGGTAATGGGAACCGATGTGGGGGCCCTTAACCGGGGCAACACCGGTGGTAACACCGATACCCTGGAACTGATTACCGTTAACCCCAAGACGAAAACGATGCTGCTGATGAGTATTCCTCGGGACACGATGGTAAAGATTGAAAATCGCAAAGCTAACCCAAAGTACGCTAAGATCAACGCTGCATATTCAGTTGGTGGACCTAAGCAGACTGTTAAGCAGGTTAAAGAATTGTTGGACGTGCCAATTGACTACTACGCGGTTATCAACATGGGTGTCTTGAAGAAAGTAGTTAATAGTGTTGGCGGGGTCAACGTCGATAACCCCTTTGCCTTTAACTATGAAGGTCACCACTTCCCTAAAGGCCGACAACATCTTAGCGGGGATGAAGCTCTGAAGTATTCTCGGATGCGGTATGATGACCCTAACAACGATTATGGCCGGCAGAAGCGACAACAGCAGATCATCATTAGTGTGATTGACCAGTTCAAACACCATGCTTCAGCTCACTCAGCTGATGAGATTGTCCAGGCAGTGGGTGACGGTGTTAAGACAAACGTGCCGATTAACGACATTGAGCCATTGTATGACAACTACCACCCGGCAATGGCTCACGTTAAGACGGACCACCTGCAAGGAGAAGATGCCAATTATCAGAACACCAGCTATCAGATGGCTAACCCTAAAGAGATCCGGCGAGCTTCTAAAGTCGTCCGGGAGCAGCTGGGCTTGGATCCACAAGCAGTTGTTAACAATGAGACTGACATGTACACTTATAAGGATAATTTAGACGAGTTATTCAGCAATGATTAAGTAGGAAATAGGGAGTTGAGTGAGTTGTGTTAACTCAGAAGCAGAAAGATAATCTAGCGTTCCTCATGCGGTGTGAACGGTCGTATGGGAACCCATATTACAGTCAGCCAAGGACGAAGCTTAAGATCACTAACCTCCGCAAGGGATTGAACTTCAAGACACTGATCTGGCATCCAGAACTGATTGTCAACATGAAGAACCCAGCTGAGAAGTTAGAGGTATGGCTGCTGGATGAGGACGGCAACCAGGTTAAACGGGTTGACCAGGGCTTTAAGGTGATCGCGACAATGCATGGTTACTATGAGCCAGAAGACCAGATTGCCCGGTGGCGAGTCCGACCGGTAGACAAGAAGCTAATTGGGAAGACAGTCGAAATTTACTGCCCAGCAGCAGTTGAGTACATTCCGTCAGGCGATTACCTGCTGACACCACAGACAAGAATAATGCTGAACCCACATTACGCGTACGGGTTACATTAAGGCAATAAGGAAAGCGCCCACCAGGATCTTCCTAGTGGACGCTTATTATTTTGCTGTTGATCAGCAATCCCGTTATGGTATAATATAGTTGTTGATGTATTGGCAAAAAAACAAGAGGAAGGCCTTTAACGACGACGACTGTAAGGCTCTTCCCCCTGGTTGGCCATGATCTTACTTTGAAGGTGTGCAAAGAAAGCTACTGACCAGACAAATTCTTTTCATTCCACGCAAGAAAAGAAAGCAGACTGTAGCCGGTAATCACCTGCTACAATTAAAATTGTAGCGTACAAAGATTGAATTTGCAAAATAAGAAAGAAGAACTTTTTGTCAACTACCCGGCACTAAAGTACCGGGCTTGTAGCTCGTGAGCCTTACGGCTCAGAAGTAGTAGCGCACTTACGTGCTCCTTCTAATACGGCTACATCATCGGGTGGTTGACAACACCCGTTTAGCTAACAAGATTTACTCGTTAGCCGTTATTTTGCTAAATGCTGGGTGGGCATTACCACTGACGTATTGTGTACCCAGTAGTTGGATATTCATAGCACCAATGCGATCATCATTAGACTTGTAGCCGCACTTATCGCATACATACAAGTGGTAATCGT
>CAMFOZ010000160.1 GCA_945971245.1 uncultured Lactobacillus sp. | reverse complement strand
AGAAGCGCCTCAGGCGCTTAGGCGGGGGCTTTCCTCCCGTCACTAAAGTAACGGGTCTCCAGCCCTAATTAGTCAATGAAGAATTTCAAGCATAAGATAGCCATAGCAGCGGCGGTTGCATTACTGCTCAGCCCACTGGCTGGATGCACCTCGGATGGTAGCAATCAAGCTAGTAGCAGCTCCAGCTCTATTACCAGTACCAGCTCATCGAAGCCAAACGCCCTGAGCAAGTTCCTGAAGGATCATTCTTCCAGTAGTTCTCAGCCGGCAAGTAATGCCTCCAGTCAGGCTGACAATAGCCAACTGCAGTATCAGGACTCAACTCAATATCCGAGCCAAGCCCGTTCAGATCAGGCAATTGCTCCAATTCGAGGTCAGTTCAGTAGCCTGCAGTTCAATGGTGCGGGTGCCTATATTGTCAACAATAATCAAAGCACCCTGGGCGACGTTAAGCCTTATGGCCGGCCATGGGCTCAGAACCATCTGGACAGTCAAGGACGAGCTGCAGAGGGGGATGCTTACCTGACAAGGCAAGCACGGCAATACCGTAACCGGGCTCAAACAGGTAATGGGGCTAGCAACTGGAAGCCAGCCGGCTATCAGCAAGCCTTTAATCTGCCGGGTCAATATCGGTTTGCTTATAACCGTGGCCACTTGTTGGGCTACGCCTTGGTTGGCAACATTCAGGGCTTTAATGCTAGTGAGTCTAACCCACAGAACATTGCTACACAGACAATGTGGGCTAACCAAGCCCGCGAAGCCGATAATACTGGGCAGAACTACTATGAAGGAATCGTCCGCAAGGCCCTGGACCAGAACAAGTTCGTCCGGTACCAAGTTAAGGACATCTATGCTGGAAATGAACAAGTTCCTCGTGCAATGCAAATTCAGGCTAAGTCAAGTGATGGCACCGTCAACTTCAACGTGCTTGTGCCTAACACACAGAACAACATTCTGATTAACTACGCAAACGGGCAGGTTACCCGTTGCCAGTAATTAGGTACAACCCAAAATAAGCTCTCAGAAGCTCTCTGAGGGCTTTTTATTTTGTCATGATAAATTGTCCAGAACCACAATCAGAAACTCACAGGAGCTCACAGGAAAGCCTAGGGAGAAAATTACAGCATCCCCACCCGGGAAACTATGCTGTAACAATCGGTAGCCTATTGGGGAGTTTGCCTTGAGGGTGGCTTTGCCCAGTGGGGTGGCTGTGACTAACATTGACTGGGGCAGGCCCTCCATCCCCACATCGAGGAAAAAGAAAAGAACCATTGCCTGCGGTTACCCACGGGGATGGTTCTCAGTATGGTATTATATTGCTGTTGTATTTGAATTCAGAAGAAATTAAGGAAAGAAGTTAGCTACCAACATGATCTATCTGATCAACACATTATTGCTCATCGTTGCCATCATAATGGTCGTCTCTGACAGCATTCGGATGTCTAGGATCAAAAGCAAGATCGGTAACCCAGAAATTGTTGAACATACCCCAGGACTGATGCACCTGCTAAAGAGCAGCTCTTTCTTCAACATGCTGGCATC
Source organism: uncultured Lactobacillus sp. (assembly GCA_945971245.1). Lineage (GTDB taxonomy): Bacteria > Bacillota > Bacilli > Lactobacillales > Lactobacillaceae > Limosilactobacillus. The sequence goes on along the minus strand of CAMFOZ010000160.1, from coordinate 2,031 downwards.
GGTGCTGGGCCTTATTCTGATTGCTATCCCATCAAAGAGCCACTGGGTATTCCTAGTATGCCCGTTAGCGGTAATGATGCAGACCTTTTCGTGGCACATTGATTGGAAGATTGCCCGGACACTGGCAACTCAGCAATAACCCACTACTCCTCATCGGCAGAGAACACGTTGCTATAGTATTTCTTGAGCGACTCATCACTGATTGCCTTACCTTCTTCAGCCTCTTGCCACGGATCTTCGCTCTCAATCTGTTTCATTAGATCAAAGGCTGAACTGTTACCGTAGACACGGTAGATACTGTTAAGCAAGTCTGAAGCCTTTGAGTCAGCTTCCAGAGCGTTGTAGTCGTGAAGATCTTCTACTGTTAATGTCCCAGGAAAGTCCTGGCCCTTGTACTCACGTTGAACTTTGCGGATCATCGGGCTGTACTTCCATTTAGTGATGACATTGTTGAAAAACCGATGATCATAAACAACTAAACTAGCAGCTTGAATGTAATACAGGGCCTTCATGGTTCTCATTAATGTGATCCTCTCAGCATTCAAATTCCACTGCAGGTCTTGATCGTTCTTGACTCGTAGCCAGTTGACTACTGCTAGTACATCGTACATTATAATTCCTCCTTAGATAGGCTCTTCGCTATTCAACAGCTATATATTATCACATTAGTGAGGGGTGAATCCAGGCGAGGGTTCTGGAGGGAGCACCTAGCCGCTTAAAATAGACAGATGATAACTAATTTAGAGCTCGCAGACTTAATAAATTAAGAAAACTTTGCAAAATAACACCGATGACAGGATAGCTTGCACCCCAAACTCCTTGATACAGGTGGGGATGCAAACTTTTTTAATTTTATTTAGTGATACTATTGACATTTATTAAATCAATGGTATCATATAGTTGTCGATAAGGAGATAAGCAATAAGTAAATGAAAGGATGAATGATCATGAAACAATTCAAGATGAGCAATAATGATGCATGGGATGCTTACAATGAATTCTTTGATGCAGACGTAATTGTTACAACTGACAATCAAAACAATTACCAAAAAGCTGAGGTTCAGTTACAACCAGCTAACCACGAAGTACCAGCTCACATTCAACTGCAGCTTAAGGATGACCGCTTCGTAGCCACCTTAACAGTTGATGAGCCACTTCGCCCGGCAAGCAATACTGATGAGGTTAATAACTATGGTCAGAGCTTACAACACTACAGTGACTTTATGCTACTGCTGGAAGATGAAGCTACCAGCCAATTAAGAACTGCTGAAGGAACTTTTGAAGAGAACAACATCAAATACTAATAGAAAACACTTTGAAAATATAGAAAACAGTAAATATCTATTTTAGGGGGAAATTAAAATGATGACAGCTAAGGAATTTGACAAGAAATTTGAATACGAACTCGCAGAAATTATTCGCAACCGGAAGGTAAACCACCTCTGGCTCTCTGAACAGACTCAGATCCCACTGGTTAGTGTGCACGCTTATGCTCAAGGCCGGAAGATGCCTTCTGCTTACCCAGCTTACAAGATTGCTACCCGGCTGGGGATGACGGTTGACCAGATTGCTGCTGGCCAAGAAGACAAGCACGATGCATTCCTCGTTAATACCTTCCTGCCAAGTAAGGAGGAATTTGAGAACACAGTTCGGAAGAACTTAGACAACCTGCTTAAGAAGCACAACCTGACTCGGATGCAGTTATCCCATATCACTGGGATTGATGCGGGTGCTATCTCCAAGATTTACAATGGGCAACGGTTCCCAGCCCTGACCACGATCTACATGATTGCGGGCTCTATGGGGATGAAGATGAATACACTGCTTCAACCTGTTGGTGCTAAAGAAGAATAGAAGGCGAATGGTCATGACTTACGAAGAGATGATCCAAGCATGGAAAGATGGAGCAGAAATTATTGACGACGACCGGACATACAAAATAGTTAAGCCCAAGACCAGTAGTAGCGGACATGATAGTCAACTACCCGGCACTAAAGTACCGGGCTTGTAGTTCACGAGCCTTACGGCTCA
>CAMFOZ010000159.1 GCA_945971245.1 uncultured Lactobacillus sp. | reverse complement strand
GCCAACAGTGTGGCGGGGGCTACGGGCGCCTTTGGTCGGGATGATGACCAGGTCACCATCCTGCAGAAGGGGGTTGCCCCTGAGAAGTGGCCTCGGCTCACCAAGACCGCGGTAGCCCAGCGGTTAGTGGCCCGCCTAGCAGAGAAATTAAAGTGAGGTGATTGGATGCCAGAATTGGCACAGGTTGTTGTTGATGTGCCGACAATGCAGACGAACCGGCCCTATACTTACTTAGTGCCGGCACCTTTGGAAAAGCAGCTGCAGGTAGGAATGCGGGTGGCCGTTCCCTTTGGTAATGGTCACCGCCAGGTCCAGGGCTTCGTGGTTGGTTTTACGGAACACTCTGCGTATGCGGGGGAACTGAAGCCAATTGCGGCGGTGATGGACCTGCAACCGGTGGTAAACGCCGAATTGCTGCAGCTGAGTAGGTGGTTGGCAGACACCACCTATTCGTTTTGGATATCCTGCCTTTACACCATGTTACCGAACATGCTCAAGTCGAAGAGTCAGCGCTTTGTCCGGGTGATTGACGAGCTGGACGAGCAGACTTACTTCGACCTCTTTGATGGCAAAGACGAGTGTGACCTGGCGGAACTACAGTCTGATCCCGAGAAAGTCAAGCAGCTGCTGAAACTACAACGGGAGAAGAAGGTCACGATCGAGTACCGGGTAACTGATCGTGCCCGGGCCAAGACGGTCACGGGGATCACTCCCTTGCTGGATTTTGAACAGTTAGAGGAGGCCCGGACATCGCTACACCCGAATGCCCACGCCCAGAATCGCCTGATTTCATACCTGCAGAGTATTATTGGCCAGACCGTTAAACGGACGGAAGCGGAGCAGAAGAGCCAGTTGCGGGTTGGTACGTTTAATGAGGGGGCCAAGAAGGGGTGGCTGAAGAAGGTGCCGGTCGAGGTATACCGGAATCCCTATTCCCAGCCCGTTGACGATGACCACCTGGAGCAACCCCTAACCCTGAATCCCGACCAGCAGCAGGTTGTCCAGACAATTGACCAGGACATCGATCACCAGCAGAGCCGAACCTTCCTGCTTCAGGGGGTCACGGGCAGTGGTAAGACCGAGGTCTACCTGCAGACGATCGCCCGGGCACTGGAAAAGGGCCAGACTGCCCTGATGCTGGTTCCGGAGATCTCCCTAACTCCGCAGATTGTTAACCGGGTCCGGCGACGTTTTGGTTCCCAGGTGGCGGTCCTGCATAGTGGCCTCTCCAACGGGGAACGCTATGATGAATGGCGCCGGATTAACCGCGGGGATGCCCGGGTGGTGGTCGGCGCCCGGTCAGCGGTATTTGCCCCCTTGGATAATATTGGGGTCATCATCCTGGATGAGGAACACGAGACTAGCTACAAGCAGGATGATATGCCACGCTACCACGCCCGCGAAGTTGCCAAATGGCGAAGCAGGTACCATCACTGCCCACTGGTCCTGGGTTCGGCCACCCCGAGCCTGGAGAGTCGAGCCCGGGCACTGAAGGGTGTTTACCAACTATTACGACTTCCGCACCGGGTAAACCAGCAACCCCTACCACCAATTGAGGTGGTCGACATGCGGCCCGAGATTAAGCGGCGTGGCGAAAGTAACTTCTCGACCAAGCTCCTGCGGGAACTGGACCTCCGTCTCCAGCGCCACGAGCAGAGTATCCTGATGCTGAACCGGCGGGGCTTCTCGTCATTTATGATGTGTCGGGACTGTGGTGAGGTTCTGAAGTGCCCTAACTGTGACATTTCCCTGACCCTCCACCTAGATACGCGGACGATGAAGTGCCATTACTGTGGGCATGAGGAGGCCATCCCCCAGGTTTGCCCGCACTGCCATAGTCGGCACATCCGCTATTACGGGACCGGGACGGAGAAGGTCGAGCAGGAACTTCGCCAACTCCTCCCTCAGGCCCGGATCATTCGGATGGATGTCGATACCACCCGGCGCAAGGGGATGCACGAGAAACTCCTCCGCCAGTTTGGTCACCAGCAGGCCGATATCCTACTCGGCACGCAGATGATCGCCAAGGGACTGGATTTTCCTAACGTCACGCTGGTGGGGGTCCTCAATGCCGATACCGGGCTGGGGCTGCCAGACTTCCGGGCGAGTGAGCACACCTTCGACCTCCTCAGTCAAGTCAGTGGTCGGGCTGGTCGAGCTAATAAACAGGGGCAGGTAATTATCCAGACCTTCAACCCCGACCATTACGCTATCAAGGATGCTCAGGCCCACGACTACGAACGCTTCTTCCGTCATGAGATGGCCCTCCGTCACCAGGCCGGCTACCCACCGTACTACTACACGGTGCGTTTGATGGCCAGCCATCCGGAAGAGGCCCGGGCCGCCCGCGCAATGACCACGATTCATCAACAGCTAGTCCACGGGTTGGCACCGTCGACCATCATCCTAGGACCAACCCCGCGGGCAATCGCGCGGATGAAGCGTCGCTACTACTATCAAATTGTCATTAAATATAAACACGATCCTCACCTGCATGACCTCCTCCAGAAGATTCTCCAGGAGACGCAGCAGAAGGAATTTAAGGATGTTCAGGTCAGCATTGACCCGGATCCACAATACTTCATGTAAACGAAAGGAAGAACGATATGTCAACATCAATTGTTTTTATGGGAACCCCCCAGTTTGCTGTGCCGATTTTACAGAGCCTGATTGACCATCCAGAGTACGACGTTAAGGCCGTGCTGACCCAGCCAGACCACCGGATTGGCCGTAAGCACGTCTTGACGGCTTCCCCGGTTAAGCAGTTAGCCCAGAAGTACGGAATTGAGGTCTTACAACCGGCTAAGCTGAGCAAGAGCCCTGAGATGGACCGGATCATCGATATCAACCCAGACCTGATGATCACGGCTGCCTACGGTCAGTTCTTGCCGACTAAGCTACTGAATGCGGCCAAGATCGCGGCTATTAACGTGCACGGTTCCTTGCTGCCAAAGTACCGTGGTGGGGCCCCAATCCAATACGCGGTCATCAATGGTGACAAGGAGACCGGGATCTCAATCATGTACATGGTCAAAAAGATGGATGCCGGGGACGTGATTGCCCAGGAAGCTATTCCGATTGAAAAGGATGATGACGCCGGAACGATGTTTGACAAGCTCAGCATCCTCGGTCGCGACCTGCTCTTAAAGACCCTTCCTGACCTGATCAGTGGCAACGTTCACCCGGTTGCCCAGGATCCGGACAAGGTGGTCTTTTCACCAAACATCTCTAGTGAGCAGGAACGGATTGACTACCGGATGACGGCCGACCAGATCGATAACAAGGTGCGGGGGCTTCGTCCAGCCCCACTTGGCAACATGGTCATTGATGGTCTCCGGACGAAGATCTACGACGTGACCCCACTGGATGAGAAGACCGACCTAGCAGCGGGTCAGGTCGTCCGCGCCACTAAGCACCAGTTGGTCCTCGCGGCTGGTGAGGGCACCACTTACCAGATCAACAAGCTCAAACCAGCTGGTAAGCAGGCCATGGATATCACGGCCTACCTAAACGGTCACCAGCAGCTCAAGGAAGGAGTTCAAGCAGTAACCGATGACTAAGCAAAAACCAACGACGGCCCGGTCAGTTGCCCTGACGGCGCTGGAAAGAATTCGGCAGGGGGCCTATTCCAATATCGAGCTCGACCAGCTTCTTCAACGGGCC
>CAMFOZ010000158.1 GCA_945971245.1 uncultured Lactobacillus sp. | reverse complement strand
TTTTAGTCATAGAAATACCCCCAGAGTTGATTTCCAACTCTGGGGGTACACGTCAATGGCATAAACACTACTGTTTAATTATTTTTAGTACCAACCATGTGATTGCCAGAAGGCCTGAGCAGCAGACCAGGAACCGTAGCGGTTAGCAACGTATTGGTCAGCAACCCGTTCTTGGTTAGCAGCGGAGTAGTCACCGTTCAGGTAAGATGCGGATAATTGGTACTTACCAACGTATTGGCCGTTCCGGGCACCGTAGTTACCACCAGATTCACGACCAGCGATCCATGCCTTGGCGGCAGCATCGTTACCGGATACGCCAGAGTTGTAGCTGGTAGTCGTAGCAGTTTGTTGAGCTGGTGCTTGGCTAGCTTGGGTCTGACCCGCGGTGTTTTGGCTAGTTGCTGCTGGCAGTGTTGCTACCTGTTGAGCAGTTGCAGGAGCAACTTCTCCATCGTCCTTAATCACTAACTTCTGACCAACGTAGATGACGTTCTTGTCAGCAATTTGGTTGTTGGAAGCCAGCGTATCAACGAATGTTAAATCATGGCCTAATTTGTAAGAAATTCCAGAAAGGGTGTCACCTGCTTGCACCGTGTAAATTGAGTCGGCGTTGGCAGTAGTTGCAGTAGCAACAGTTCCTAGTGCAACGGCACCGGCAATGGCTGCTGTAATCTTGGCGGCTTTCTTAGATAACTTCATTAAAAATCAATCCATCCTTTGTACTTTAGTATTGTGACCAGCATTGCTGATCGCTTCGATGGTTTATACTATACACGATTGTCGTTACGGACGGGTTACCAAGAGTTATCATTTTCCGTCATATCTGTAAAGTCACTGTAATATAACGTTTTACCATGGCTTATTAATGTTGATGGAATCCAAAATGAGCTTCTGCCGTTGCCGGTTCTCTTTACGGTGAAGACGCCGGGTCTGGTATCCAGCAACCATCGCTTCCTGCTCCAGCGTTTGTGGGATGACCTGGTCATATTTGATCTGCTTATTAGGATCTTGAATTACGTAGGTCATGAAGCAGGTAAAACCAAGAAAGCGTTCGCCGGTCATTAGGTGTTCACCAATCACCTTGACAAATACTTCCAGCGAACGCCGCCCAACGCCGGTGACATAGGCCTCCATACACATGGAATCCTGGAGCTTGAAGGGCCGCAAAAACTGGACATGATCCATTGCCGCCGTGACAACCACCGACCGGGTTACCCGCATTGCTGCTACCGAGGCCTCACCATCAACCAACTTTAAAATCTGACCACCAAAGACTGTTCCGTGTTCATTTAAATCTGCATTAAAAACTCGGTGGAGTGAAACCGCCAAAGTATCATTACATTTAATTTCCATAATTTAACCCCTTACATTATGATGATACTAATATTCTAGCATACTTTAGATTACCGATAATTTGTCATTACAGATAAATTATTCTAATATTTTTTAATTTTATTTTCATTTTACTCTAAAAATAAACTATAATAGGTGGCAAGGTATAGATGAAAGGATTGATGGTACAGATGACGGAAAACAGTCAAAAGATTCAAACCAATGCCCTCTATGTCAACCTCGACCGGGGCGTTGCAACAATTAACCTTAGTGAAGCCTACTACAATGATATCTATTCACTGATCAATAGTGATGAATTGCTCGATATCGTTAAGCTTTACCTTGGTTCGCGCAATCCAGACTATGACGATGACGCATTCGACAATGCTACACCAGAAGAATACGTCGAAGTTCTCAAGAAGATCTTAATTAATGACGGCAGTGCCTACGACAACTACGACCCAAAGGAAATTCTGGCAAGCATCGAAGCACTCTACTCGTTCTACCGTTCTTTACTGCGGGTCTCCGTTATTAACTACAGCAACAGTAAGATTGCTGGTAATGAATTCAAGATGATTGATACCCACCTGAACGAGCTTGTTCGGAAGCTCTACCGGGTGATTGAAGAAAAGCTGCAAGGGTTCACCAACCGGACTTACCGGCAGGTCAACGCTGCTACGAATGCCTCCATGCTGGTTCAACCACATGACTGGCCAATTCCAGAAGGCTACGAGGAACTTCGTGATATCGACTTCATCAACACAGTGATGCTTCGTCCACCAATGATGATGCATACCAAGAGCAACAAGCGTGAAGGGGTCTTCTCTGCAGTTGAAGAAAATCCAATCAAGCGTTTCCACGGTCAAAAGGGTCAATGGTACTGCTATCCTGCTAAGATCGGTGAGAGTCTCGCCTACATCTACTTCAACGTTGACTACTTGGTCAACGGAATTGCCCTCTCCAACCTGTTTGAACTGGCATCCCCAGACGAGGTTGAAGGCCAAAAGCCTGACTTGATCCTCCTCTTCGGTTTGGAAAAGACTGAAGGCATGGTTTCTCACTACTACCTCGATAAGAAGAACCAGATCTGGGTCGGTGAAGTACCATACACGGACAAGACCACTTACTTCGGCTACATGAAGAAGATGTGCTTGACCCTGCATAACCTCCACCAGATTAACAACGGTCGTCTACCAATTCACGGTTCCATGTTAAAGATCCGCTTCACTAACGGTAAGGAAAAGAACGTGGTCTTCTTCGGTGACTCCGGTGCCGGGAAGTCCGAATCAATCGAAGCTCTGCAGGAAATCGCCGACGATAAGATCGTTGACATGGAAACAATCTTCGATGATATGGGAAGCTTTACCATCGGTGACGACGGTAAGCTCTATGCCCAAGGGACCGAAACCGGTGCCTTCGTCCGGCTCGATGATCTGTCCAGTGCCGTTGCCTTCAATAACATGGACCGTGGTGTCTACCTCAATCCTGAACGGCAAAACGCCCGGGTTATCATCCCAGCCGACACCTACGAACACGTTGTCGAACACCACCCTGTCGACATGTGGCTCTACGCTAACAACTACAGTGACGAAGTTGGTATTCACCGCTTCGACACTGAAGAAGATGCTAAGAAGGTCTTCATCGCTGGTAAGCGGAAGGCTCTGGGAACTACCGATGAAGTTGGGATGAGTTCCACCTTCTTCGCTAACCCATTCGGCCCAGTTCAAGAGCAAGAAAAGACGAAGCCAATTATTGACAAGGTCTTCAACAAGCTCTTCAACGATGGTGTTTACGTCGGTGAAATTTACACTCACCTGGGCAATGACAAGTCCAAGGACGCCCTTAAGGAATCCGCCCAAGAACTGCTCGATGTTTTGATGAACAACTAGTATCTAAAATCAGAAAATCCCTGGATCACCAAAATGATGGTCCAGGGATTTTTTATTACTTCTGCCAGTGTTCATATTCGAATGGGGATTCTTATCACTTTTGCCGGGTAGCCTTGGCTTCCCCTTTCATCACAGCTGAACTGTATTTAAAGTTAACCGAGTCATCTTGAATGCTCTCGGCAAATTCAGCCATCTGAATCAGCAAGCCCTTAAGCCGCTTCCCCCTATCCGTCAGTGAATATACAACCTTGGGTGGAATAGTGTTGTAATTGGTTCGCTTAACGATCTGATCATCAATTAGTTGGTGAAGCTGCTGGCTCAGGACCTTTTCTGCCGGCGCGGTACCATAGAGATCCAGTAAGTAGCGACGCAGTTCCCCAAAACGTTTCGGTTCAACGCCCAGCGAGCAAATAATTGACGGCTTCCACTTACCGCTGACCATTTCAATAATATAGTTACAACC
>CAMFOZ010000157.1 GCA_945971245.1 uncultured Lactobacillus sp. | reverse complement strand
ACGGTGGTGTGAGAGGTCGATAATTGAACTAATCAATTATCTCCTACTCGATTTTGGACTAGGAGTTTTTTCCCAGCCTCTTTTTATTTACGTGATTTATGTTGACAAATGTAAACATTAGGATTATAGTTACAATTGTAAACGAAAGAAGAATCGGCGCATTTCTAAACGAGGTGAGAAAATGAATGTTAGCCAAATAATGGTCTTAATTGTGGGCCTGCTGTTAATTGCCTTTATCCTGTGGTGGTTCTTTGGTAAACACACGGAAGCGGTTGGCCAGTCGACAGTGGTTAATCAAACCCAGAATGCAACTATCGTGGTCAATGGTGGCTATTCACCATCAACGGTTGTTTTGAAGAAGGGGGTACCAGCTGAGGTTAACTTTGAGATGCATGATTCAACCGCCTGTTTATCACACGTGGTTTTCGAGCAACTTGGGGTTAATAAGGACTTAACCAAGCAGAAGGTAACGACGGTTAAGATTCCTACCGATAAAAAGGGTACATTTAATTTTGCTTGTGGAATGGATATGTTTCATGGAAAGGTCGTTGTGAAATAATGAGTATTTTTTCAAAAGAACAAAGTAAAAAAGTAGTCGTATCAGCTGCTAACCACGGTTACAAGCCCGAAACTATTGAGTTTAAGCAGGGGAAACCGGCTAGCCTAAAGTTTGTTCCCAAGGGTGATATGGGCTGTATGAATGAAGTGGTTTTTAAGAACCTCGATGTTGACGTTAAGCTGGATGGTCAAAAGGAGGTTACTGTCAATATCCCAACTGACCAGCCAGGGACTTACAACTATGCTTGTGGGATGGATATGTTTCATGGGAAGGTCGTTGTGAAGTAATGAAGCTCACTAATATCCAACGCTTCTGGGTTTCCTTTATTCTTGCAATCCCTATGTTAATCCAGATGCTGGCAATGCCATTTCACTGGATGATGCCTTACTATAACTGGATTGCCCTGGTTACAACGACGGTTATTATGCTAGTTTCGGCTGCACCGTATTGGAAAAGTGCGATTGGGGCCTTCAAAAAGCACAATGCTAATATGAATACGCTGGTCGCGGCAGGGACCGCGGTTGCTTACTTTTACAGTATTTTCGCAATGGCGGCCGGTCGTCCTGTTTACTTTGAAAGTGCGGCTTTTGTGACCGTCTTCGTCCTTCTTGGTGATGCAATGGAGGAAAAGATGCATAATAACGCCTCCAATGCCTTAGGAAAGCTAATGGGATTACAAGCAAAGGAAGCGGAAGTACTTAAAGGTGGTAAGTTTGTTAAGGTACCGCTAGATCAAGTCCAAGTTGGTGACTTAATTCGAGTAAGGCCGGGTGAAAAGGTGCCAGTCGACGGGATAATCACTGACGGCTCTTCCACGATTGATGAGTCAATGGTTACCGGGGAAAGTATTCCCGTGGCGAAGAAGGTCGGCGATGCGGTTGTCGGTTCCACCATTAATAGCAACGGAACAATTACGTTCAAGGCTACTAAGGTGGGCTCAGATACTATGCTGGCGCAGATTGTTGATATGGTTAAGAAGGCGCAGACTAGTCATGCGCCAATCCAAAACCTGACCGATAAGATTTCTAATATCTTTGTCCCGACCGTTTTGATAATTGCTATTTTAACCTTTATTGTTTGGTATTCCTTCCTTGGTGCAACCGCGGTTCAGGCAATGCTCTTTGCCGTCTCAGTAGTGGTTATTGCTTGCCCGTGTGCCCTTGGCCTGGCCACACCAACCGCTTTAATGGTTGGGACCGCCCGTAGCGCCAAGATGGGGGTCCTGATTAAGAACGGTGAAGTCCTCCAAGAAGTTAGTGACCTGGATACGGTCGTCTTTGACAAGACCGGGACAATTACGGTTGGCAAACCCCAGGTAACAGACGTAATCGGTGATACTAACCAGGTCCTGCAAGTTGCCGCAAGCCTTGAGGAATCCTCTGAGCACCCCTTGGCAACAGCAATCATGAAGCGGGCCGAAGATGATGGGTTGACGGTTGATAAGGTTCAGGAATTTACAGCAATTGAAGGTAAGGGTGTTCGGGCAGAATACCAGGGCCAAGAGGCCTTTGTCGGCAGCGAACGATTGTCGGATGAGGTTAATATTTCCCAGGAAATGAAGACACAGGCCCAAAAACTGCAGAATGCAGCTAAGACGGTTGTTTATGTTGGACTAGCTGGGGAAATTATTGGTCTGATTGCCATCCAAGATGTTGCAAAGCCAAGTTCACCAGAAGCAATTGCAGAATTAAAGGCTCGGGGCCTTAAGACCGTAATGTTGACTGGTGATAATGAGGCAGTGGCAAAGGCAATTGCCGACCAGGTCGGCATTGACCAAGTAATCGCTGGTGTTTTGCCAAATGAAAAAGCACAGCACATTAAAGCAATTCAGGACACCGGTGCAAAGGTTGCCTTTGTTGGTGACGGCATTAACGATGCACCTGCTTTGTCTACGGCGGATGTCGGAATTGCGATGGGTTCAGGGACCGATATCGCAATTGATTCCGGTGGGATTGTTCTTGTTCAAAATGACTTACGTGGGGTCGTACGCGCGCTTGATATTTCCAAGAAGACCTTTAACCGGATTAAGTTAAACCTTTTCTGGGCACTAATTTACAACACGGTTGGTATCCCAATCGCTGCGGGACTATTTGCCGCGGTTGGCTTCCAACTGAGTCCAGAATTGGCAGCTCTGGCAATGGCCTTCTCATCAGTGTCAGTGGTAACCTCATCATTATTGTTGAATAAGACGAAGATTGCTGGCGACAACCCAACATCAGTTACCGAATAGTGTGAAATAAAAGAGGGGCTGTGACTTAAATCTATTATATAGATCAAAGGTCAACAGCGCGGTACACAAATGGCCTCAAACATTCGGGAAACCCCGAATGCTTGAGGCCTATTTGTGCTCGCGGGGGTGTGAAGACGAAGTCGTAAACGACTTCTGTTACACTCCCTTTTTGGTAGCGTAAATACTAGCTTAGTATTTCCATTCCTGTTGTTCAAAGGCCATTTGCCAAAATTGCTTTTCATAGTAACACGAAATGTTAAAAGCTGCCTGCATTTGTTGGCGCGTTGCTAAATTTGCTTCTGATGCCTGATGGTTTACAATCTCTTTCATCTGGTCAGTGCTAGCGGTGAAGTCGGCCGCTGCATAACTATCAAAGAATTCCTGGTAGAGGGGAACCGGGCTATGGTGACCAGTCAGCTTTTGGGCAACTTGACTGTAGAGCCAGTAGCAGGGCAGTAGCCCCGCTGCGGCTGCTGCTACCCCATAACGGTTAAGCTGGTAATACATGTGGCTGATATATGCGTAAGCCGTGGGCGCTACCGGTGCCGCCGTAATTTCAGCGTTACTGAGATTAATCTCGCGATGCATTTTTTCCCGAGCTAGGTCTTCGCCCTCGCTCAGGTGCCGCAGGATTGTGGCATCCGGTTCGGGAAGGTGATCAGCAATCAGCTGGTGGAGCTGGTTGAATGCCGTTAGGTAGTGGTGGTCCTGGATGAGGTAGTAACGGAAGGTGGCCTGGGGTAATTTTCCGGAACTTAATTGGTCAATAAAGGGGTGGGTGATACTCTCTTGGCAAGTACGATTGATAGTGCCGGTGAGTGTCGTGGTAAAATCAGACATTACAAAGTGTGCTCCTCGTACAATACCCCTTAGGGTTGACACTTGAAATAATAAAAGTGTCAGTCCTA
>CAMFOZ010000156.1 GCA_945971245.1 uncultured Lactobacillus sp. | reverse complement strand
GACCAGCGGGTGATGAAGTTAGTGACCGCTGCAATGGCAATCGTTATGATTTGTTGTAATAAACTCATGATCACTCACCTGCCTTCTTCTGGTGCCGTCGATAAAGGAAGTAGTATTCCCCCACCAGGAGCAGGAGAGTCGCAACCAGGAAGTAAGTCTTCCCAAAGAGCAAGAGGCAGACGATGGTGATTACAACTCCACTCATGGAACTGATATGGCTCTTCTCCTGCATAAACTGCTCAAGGGCCAGAACGATGAACAGGGCCGTCATCACGAAATCGAGGCCCTTAATCTGTAGGTTAAGCGTGCTTCCCAAGAAGCCACCAAGAAATGCCCCGAGGACCCAGTAGAAGTAATCCAGGAGGGTAACCCAGACCTGTACCGTTGTCTTATCATAGCCTGTTGGGACCTTGAGACTATAATTAATGACAAAGGTTTCATCAGTTAACCCAAAAAGTAATAAGAACTTTCGCCAACCATGCCGGGGATACTTGGTGAGCATCGAAATCCCGTAAAAGAACTGCCGGAAACCCACCACCGCGGTAATCAGCAGGACATTGAGCGGATTAAAATGCTGCAGCAAGAGCGTTGCGATAATAAATTCGACCGATCCCCCATAGATTGTCGCTGCCATCAAGGTCGGATACCAAAATGAAAAGCCCAAGTTGTGCATGTATAATCCGTACCCTAGCCCAAGAATGACGTAACCAAAGAAAACCGGACTAGAGGTCGTCAGGGCAAAGCGGAAATCTTCCCAATGTTTATTTTTCACTTTCCCAATCCCCCAATTAAAATGATGTCTTCATTTTATCAGACCAGTATGGTTGTTACTAGGGCCAGTAAAATTTAAAAGGTGGCTGACGGCCGCCAGGTGGGCAATTCATCACGTTCTTAAAAGGTCGTGTCTTCTTGCCCAAATTCAATAAAAAAGCACCTCAACCGTTTCAGGTAAGGTGCTGATAATCTTCAATTATTAGTTCCCAGTCAGCAGTGCGTAGACATAGGAAATTTCATTTGGCCGGTAAACACCGTGCAGCTCCCCAACCTTGGTGAAGCCGTTCTTGGCGATCAAGTGTTGCATAATCTTGTTATCTTCGTGGGTATCAATCCGAATCGTCTTGATTTCTTTACGGTTCTTCTTGATGTAGTCAATCACGTTAGTAAACAATGCTGATGCATAACCCTTACCAGCATGGCTAGAGTGGATGGCTACCCGGTGAATAACCACGTACTTGTCAGTATCGATCAGCCAGTCACCCTGCAGTTCATCGTAGGAGTGGTCTGGTGCTTCAACGATTGACAGTGCGCCGACGGTCTCGTCATCGTCGGACTGTACCAGGTAGGCCCAGCCGTTATTGATGTCTTCCTTGACGTGTTCAACATTTGGGTAGTCCCCTTGCCACTGGTCGATCCCTTGAGAAGCCAGTTGGTCGCGACCATCGCGCAGGATCTCAATAATCTGGTCTAAGTCATTCATCGTTGCTTGCTTAATTTGCATTTGGACTATCATCCCTTCATGATTAGTTATTTTATGGTTGCGATCATTGAAAACAACTCTGAATAATGTAACATATTTTCATTCTAACTGACAAGCATTTACCCCTGAGATTAGTCTGTCCGTCCGTAACGTAAAATGCTATGATGGAACTAATATAGTTATTAAAGAAGGTAATGAAACAATGCGTAAATTTCGTTGGCTGATCTTGTCACTGCTGGCCCTCCTGCTCGTACTGGTTCCCGCAGCTCCTGGTCATGCCCAAGCGTTATCGAAAAAGTATGTTCAATCAACCACCCCGACCATCTTCTTCCATGGCTTCGGAAGCAGTGCCCATGCGGAACAGTATATGGTTGATAACATCATGAAGGCCGGTGTCAGCAAGACCGCCATCGTCGCCAACGTGGCGGCGGATGGCCAGGTCACCTTACAGGGTCGTATCCCCAAGGGGGCCATCAATCCCCTGGTCGAGGTCAACTTTGAAAACAGCCGGAACTCTGACTACGACTTGCAAGGCCAATGGGTCAAAAACGTGGTCGTCAAACTTCAGGATACCTACCACTTCAAGAAGATGAACATTGAGGCTCACTCAATGGGCAACATGGCAGTGATGTATTACCTGCTTAACAATTGCCAAAACAAGAAGCTTCCACAACTTCAGAAGCAAGTTGCTATGGCCGGGACCTTTGACGGGGCAATGGGTTGGAATGAACCCGCTGACTTAACTGTTGATGCCCAGACTGGTAAACCAAATAAGATGAATGATACTTATCAAAAGCTCCTGCCACTGCGGCACACCTACCCTCGCCAGACCCGGGTACTGAACATCTACGGTGATCTCGGTAACGGGAACGATAGCCAGGTTACCAACAACTCCAGCAAGACCTTGAAGTACCTGCTCAATGGCCGGGCTAAGTCATATGCGGAGAAGAAGATCACTGGGGCTAATGCCAAGCATGAGCTCCTCCACCAAAATCCGCAGGTCAACAAGATCCTTATCCAATTCTTCTGGGGTAAGTGATAACTTCAAACAAAATAAAACACTCGACCGCTCTTTTTTGAGGAGCGATCGAGTGTTTTTGTTTGCTAATTGCCCAGCAGATCATCGATGCTGACAGTGTGGGCCTCATTTGGACCATCGGCCGTAGTATCGCCATCCCCTTGTGTCCAATAGGTAACGGTGTCGCCATTAATTTGGAACGGCACCGTACTGTCGGCACTATGGTATTCGTTGCTAACATAGTAGCGGTCCCCATCCTTTTCGACGGAGTCTACCTCTTCTGACGGGAAGACCCGGCTGTAGACCGCTCGGCCAATTTCATCAGGATCAGTAGATTGACTTGAGTCATTAGTCGACGGGCCATTATTGTTGGTACTCAAGTCAGCGTTCTTTCTTGATTCGGCTGACTTTGCCGCAGAAGAGGAAGATTCGACTGCGAGGGCCGTGAGTTCGGATTGTTTGGCCTTGTTAAACATCTTCTTATAGGTTGCGGAGGACATGTCGATCTTGCTGTCGACTTCCTTTACCCAATTCTTAGCGGTAGGAATTGTCAACCGATCACCAGTCAGCGATGCCTTGATTGTATAAGAGCCGCTTACGTAATCATCATGCAGCTTTATCTGGTAATGGTTATTCTTCAGGTGCTTCCACGTACCATGAGAAACATCCCCGGGATAGACATACCCCTTACGAACGCTATTGACCTGTGGGACGCAATACAACAATTTACCATTCTTCTTAAAGTACCAATATCCCTGCTGAACGGTCCCATCCTCAGTCTTGCTATACTTAGCATCGCATTTATATGTGCCGACGATGGGGTCCGTAAATGGTGAGGAAATGTTCCTGCCACACCCAGTTAGCAGAAGTGTAACCAGTGCAAAGAAGGCTAAGAGCCAGCAGTATCTATTTTTAGTAAAAGTATTCATAATCATTAAACCTCTCTCACTTTCAAAATAAGGAGTTGCTTCCTGTGCAGGGTCGGGCCACGGTGATTTAGTAGTACTGGATATCCTTTTCAGCAATGTAGCGATGACAATGCGGGCAGTAGACTCCGGACATAATTTCAGCAATTACAACAGTAGCATCGTCTAAGATTCCTTGGCAGTATGGGCAGTGAGATTGTTTAAACATGATAAAAGTTCCTCCCTAAGTACAGTAAATAAGTTCAACAGTTAAGATCTTGGAGAAATTCTTCTCCCCTCATGAGGTACATTGTCATTATATCTTATCTCCATAAAATACCAATACTATTTCTAAAAATATCTATAAAATATTTTTAGAAGGATAATTGTTGCTGATATAGATTGATGGGCCCCC
>CAMFOZ010000155.1 GCA_945971245.1 uncultured Lactobacillus sp. | reverse complement strand
TTTCTTACAAGATACTTTCTTACCATGTCATACAACCCCCTGTAAGGAATGATAGATTGGCAACAGGATACTCAAATATAAGGCCACAATCGTCACCGCAATCAAGATAAAGATAACGGGTTGCACCCAAACCAGCAGTCGTTCGATTGACTGTACTAACCGTTTAAACTGCAGCTGCGCAAAGACCGCCAATTCATCCCCAAGTTCTTCTAGAGTCGCCCCTTTGTTGATAAAGACAACTAACTCGTTAGGAATAAAGGGATAGTTAATAATAACCTGATCAACCCCTTTCCCCTCCGCCACCAGTTCGCGGATAATGGCACTGAACTGGTAGAGTAAGGAGCTTTGCCCATACTGACCGGTTACTTGAATGATCTCTTTTAGTGAAAGACCGTGCCGGAGCATCCCCGCTAGGTTAGTCGTCAGATAGTAGCTATAGTAGAGCCGAAAGCTTCGCCCAACAAATGGCAACCGGCACCGCCAAACCATCCGCTGACAGAGTGACAGTCGTCGCCACCGCCACCACTGAAGTCCCCCAATGATGATTAGACTCGTCAGGATGTACACACTCAAGTTCAGGATAATTTCTTGCCATGATTTTTCTCGTGGTTGGGCCTGCCAGCTATCAAGTTCTGGATAGATGAAAATAACTAGTCCACAGATCACCACCGCCAGCATCCCCAGAAGGATCAGCGGATACTGCAGAAGGCCCCGAAGCTTTTGTCGTTGCTGAGCTGCGGTCATTCGTAACGTTCCTAACTCCTTTAGAGTCTGAGCTAAGTCCCCATGCTGTTCTGCCAATCGTAACTGGTAGTAAAGATCTTGGCTGACGTATTTTTTCAATCCCGTCGCCAGCATTTTCCCGGCCGCCATTTGCCGTTCAACATCGTTCAATAATGGTTGCAGGGCCGGCATCACGGTCTTGGTAAAGCGCAGGGCGTGCTGAAGGGAAAAGCCAACCGTCAGCAGATCATAAATCAGTAGAAACCACTGGCCCTGTTTTAGAGAAGTTAATTTAACCGTTTTGGTATCTGGCTGCCTCCTCCGGCGTAATCTGCTCCAACGCCACCGCCTGCTCAATGTATTGCGTCCACGCATCGGTCATTCCCCTCCCCTGTTGTTTTTGCACTTCGCTTATCAACGCCGTCCCACTCAACTGATCAAATAACACCGCCGGGGTCCCATCAGTCCGCATCAACAGGCGCTGGTAGCAAACCCCGGTCATGACCTGTTCAAGGTAGTATGGTGAGACGCCCAACTGAATCAGCCGAGCAATCACCCCGAAAGCATCACGCGCGTGAACGGTTCCCAACACTAAGTGGCCACTCAGCGCCGCTTGAACCGTCATCATAGCCGTCTGGGGATCACGGATCTCCCCAATGATAAAAACATCGGGACGGTGACGAAGACCCAAACGAAGCAACTGCTGATAATCCATCCCCGCAAGCTCATTGATCTGGAGCTGCACAAATTGGGGTTCGTTAATCTCCACTGGATCCTCGATCGTCATGACGACCTGCTTACTCGCTAGTTCACGGGCGAGGTGATACATCGTCGTGGTCTTTCCCGACCCCATCGGCCCTGCGAAAAGAATTAATCCTCGCCGGTGAAGTAACGCCTTTAATTCCTGCCATTGCTGCGGAAAAAGCAGGTGATAACGATCATCCGTCAATTGATAGATAAAGCGCACTACCAACGATTCTCGGCCCTGGTAGTCGCCGACACTCGATAGACGCAGATTGATCTTTTCCGGACCACAGTGCCAGTTCATCGCCCCAAGCTGTGGTCGGCGGTGCTCACTGACGGCCATATCGGCGCGATACTTCAGATAGGCAATCAGGCGGCAACCATAGTCTTGAGGAACCTCCTTGAATAGTTTTAATTGTCCTTGTTCGGCCACCATCAGTCGGTAATAATGCTTAAATGGTAATACATAGAGGTCAGCGATCCGCCGGCTAACAATCACGTTTAGGTCCTTTTCAAAAGCTTCCATTATCCATCCCCCCTACTTAATAAGGACGGCAAAATGACGTTTTTAAACGAAAAAGAGCTACTGAAAAATCAGTAGCTCTTTTAGGGATTAAATAACCCTAATTATTCTCCTTCGTCGTCATCATCTTCATCTGGCAAAATCCCAGTTTCGTAGATGTCGGCAACGTCATCGTTAGCAGTCAATTCATCAATTAAGTGCCGGTATTGCTTAACCTTGTCTTCAGGAACGGCGGTCCGGTTTTGTGGGATCATCGTTACTTCAGCAGTATCCAGTTCGTAACCCTTACCTTGAAGAGCGTCACGGACACTAGCCATGTTGCTTGGGTCGGTGAAGATTTGGAACTTTTCGTCACTGGCCTTCATGTCATCGGCACCAGCATCCAAGGCGTCCATCAACATGTCGTCTTCACTGGTATCCAGACCGTCACGAAGAATTTCGATCAAACCCTTACGATCAAACATGTAGGAAACGGAACCACTAGCACCGAGGGAACCGCCAGAGTGACTGAAGGCGGAACGAACAGCGGAGGCCGTCCGGTTCTTGTTATCAGTCAGTGCGGAAACCATAACGGCAACACCACCCGGAGCGTAACCTTCGTAAGTTACTTCTTCGAACTTGGCACCACCAATACCAGAAGCCTTAGCAATGGCCCGGTCGATGTTCTTCTTTGGCATGTTAGCCGCATGTGCCTTGTCAATTACCAAACGCAGTTGAGCGTTGTTCGCTGGATCAGGATCACCTGCTTTAGCTGCTTGGTACAAATCACGTGAGATCTTTTGGAAAATCTTACCACGCTTAGCATCTTGGGCGTTCTTCCGCCCTTGAATGTTATGCCATTTTGAATGTCCTGACATTACTGACTCCTCTTTTCTTAATTAATGTGATAAACAGATAAATTTTAGCAAAGTTTAGCGATTAATTCAAGGTCAACGACGGGAAAGCAAGCGGCGGCCAAAGATTCGCCAAATCCATAAGATGATGGTAACTACCAGGACGAGGCCGATGGTAGTAAATGCCTTCCGCATGAAATCAGTCGACAGTTGGGCCACGAAGGCGGTGTAGTCTGGCTGATCGGCCGCCAGCTGTGGGGCTAGCTTACCAACAAGGCCGCATAAGGCCCCGTCAACCACAACCGTCCAAATTCCCATCCAGCTGAAGCTCTGGGCAAAGTGGCGACCAAAAATAGCTAGGACTGCTAACACCGCCAGGCCAATCCCGGTCACCATAAAGATCGTGTTGACCACCACCTTGGCCAGGTGAATGCCGTTGGCTAGGTTCTCCACAGCCGGGGTGTTCAGCTGACTGTTAACCACGCTATTGACGTTCTGACTCAGAGCTGATGAAGCAGCACTCCCCACGCCGGCAAGTCCGTATTGGGCCAGCTGACTGTCAGCCGCGGCCCCGGCACGTTGAGTTACCCGACTGAGGTCCAGGTGGATATTTTTACCAGCATAGACCTGGTTGACCGCTTGATTAAGCAAACGATCCGTGTCCTTGTCGGTTAGAATTGAGGTTGGCACCCCGTAGCGTTCGAAAGCACCGTTGACCTGATCGGTAATCGTTGTCTCCACCACTGAATTACGAACTTCATGGAGAACAAACTTCGGACTGAGGATGGTCGCATTTAGAACCGTACTCAGTACAAACAGGATTAAGAAGATCGTTCCCCAAAAGTTAAAGAAGTGATGGCTCCGCTCTACTACCGGTTCCGAATCAGCAGCCGGGGCCGGGTGCTCTTTTTCGGCGGCCTCCCGCTGGGCCCGGATTTCACTTCGTGTTGTCAAAGTAATTTACCGCGTTGATTGCCGCTGTGCAAAGCCGTGGTCTAAGATGAC
>CAMFOZ010000154.1 GCA_945971245.1 uncultured Lactobacillus sp. | reverse complement strand
TTTGAAGCTAAATAAGACGCTTAATAATTTTGCTATTATTCTTTTGGCCGTTCACGGTAAGCAACCTGCGCGTTTAATCCGTAATCGGCGGTCGTCATGATGGTAGAACCCCGCCGGCCGGGGATCTTATTAGGTCCGCCGACCACCGCTAGATTTGCCAGATAGATCTGGTAGCGGTGATGTGCAGTGGAGGCGTCAGTCAGGCCGATCTTGACTATGTGACCAACTGCACGCCGTTCCATTTGATTCATTCCGATGTAGATTTCCAGACGATGCCGGATCGGATCATGAACCAGTTCAAAGTATGGCGGTACCGAGCGAGCGTTTAGGGCCGGTACCGGTTGGTTAGTCTGGGCATATTGTTCGACGATGTCCCGATCACTGAGACCGCTGTAGTCGTTGACGAAGATCCCCTGCTCCAGGAGGTTGTCAACAACTGCCTGGAGATTGCGTTGCTCGTGGTCATCAATCGCCACTACCGCGGGAATGGTGTCGGCACCATTGAACACCCCATTGGAGTTATTGGCCAGTTCCTGAGCAAGCTGTTGCTGGGCCTTGAAGGATGGTTGGCTACTGTTGCCATTGTCAAATTTTTGACCAGTGATCTTAGCAAACCGCGGTGACAAAAAGTCCAGCTGTGAGGTCTTGCCAAGAAAGTAGTAGACAAAATTGAGGTAGAGGAAGTAGGTAATCGCAACCATTGCCAAAAGGTAGAGGAAGGCCCGCCACCAGACATGGTTCATAAATAAACGGAAAGTAACATATACTAAGTAGATGTCACCCAGGGTCGCAATTCCGATGTATATCCGGCTCTTCAACTTGGCATCCAGGTTGAAATAGCTCAGTGATGAATTAATCATATCAAGGAAACTAAACATATTAATTCAACACCTCCTATTGATTGTTACTCTGCGTGGTCGTGGCCCCACCAGTATTACCACCAGTCCCCTGGCTGGTAGTGCTACCACCGGTGTTGCTCTGCGTTCCACCAGTGTTACCAGTTGAACGATTACCACTGGTACTCTGGTTATTGCCCTGATTAGTATTACCAGTTGAACGGGTAGTGTTTTCGTCAGTCTGCGTATCGTTATCCCGGTCATCATTACCGGCATTACTCGTCCGCGTGGCTTGATTATCGTCATTATTGTTATTGTTGTTATTGTTGTTATGCTGTTGAGCAGAACTATTGTTGGCATCATCGTGACTAGAGCTCTTTGAGATCTTTTGACTGTCACCTGATATAGACTCATCTGGCCGCCGCTGCGAAGAAACCCGACTGACCTTGGCCCCTTCGTTGGTATGAGTGGTCTTATTTACAACCACGTTGGTTGCCCCCAACGCCAAAACTAGTGATACTAGGGCAAAGGGGGTTACTAAAGGTGGAATTTTTCCTGCCATATTGCTTTTCTCCTTTTCTCAGCTAATATCATACACTCTTTTATCTCAAAAAGTGTTAAGGAAAAGTGAAGATTATTTTTTATTCAATTCTTCTTTCCGACATCGGGCACAGATCCCGTGCAGTTCAAAGCTATGGCCGGTAATCTTGATCCCTGGTATCTGCTTTTCAAAGAAGGAATCATCGATTGGCATCATCTTAATCTCCTGAACACGGCCACACCGGTCGCAGATGAAGTGGTGGTGATGGACCGAATCACAGCAATACTTAACCTGCATCTGATCGTTATGCTGACGTAACTCGACAATTCCTAGCTCCTCGAACTCCTTGAAATTACGATAAATCGTGTTGTGGCTAAGTCCCGGGTAATCACGCCGCAGGTACTGGTCGACACTAGTGATGTCAACGTAGCGCGATGGGTCGTCGGCGACCGCCATAATCATCATTTTTCGCTGCTTAGTCCAGCGCAAATGGTGTCTTTTTAAGACCGCTTGGGCCCGTTCAACCAATTCCTGCACAATCACTCCCCCAATCTTAGATGTTCAATTCTAGCATTTCTGCTCTGGGGCCGCCAGGATTTTGCCAACTAGCCGATCAAGCCGCTGACAAGTGGTCGACCATTGATCATTGGTGATCACGTGGGCCATTCCTGCCAGTTCCGGTGGCAAGTTCAAATCACGGCGATACTCTTTGCTGTGCAGCCGTGACTCAATGGCGGCGTGCTGGTCACCACGCTGCGTCATCCGCTTAGCGAGCACCGTCAACTGGGAAACCATCAGGAAGATGATCACCGCCTGATCCCCTAGTTTCTGATGATAGGTCCGCGCTCCCGCCGTATCCAAGACGATCACGCAGTCCTTTCCCTGCTGCCAGCCTTCTTTCAGCCCCTCGTAGGATGAACCGTACTGGGCGCCATCGTAGGTTACCTTCTCCAATAGGTGGAGACGGTCCATGGAGGCCTCATCCTCAAAGTGATAGTCAACCCCATCGCATTCCCCCGGCCGCGGCTTACGGGTTGTGTGGGTGATCACCCGGTGCATACCGTAATGTTCACGCAGGTAGTTGGCCACCGTCGTCTTTCCAGAGCCCGCCGCCCCGCAGATAATAAAAACGTGCTTCTTATTCATCATTACTTCGTCAGGTGGTCGTTAACCTGGTCGAGCAGTTGCTTAAGGTTGTCGTAGGTCAGCCGTTCCCGGGCATCCTGGTAGTTAAACCAACCGCAGTTCTTAATCTCCTCAGCTTGGAGGTGGATATCCTCATGTTCAGTTAAGTTGGCGGTATAGAGAGTCATCTGCTTGCGGTTACCATTTGGCAGGTCGTATTCGGTGTAAACGTGGAAGCTCGTGTCGATCGGCAGAACCAGCTGGGTTTCCTCACGAATCTCCCGCTCAGCAGTTTCCTTCAGACTCTCATTTCCTTCAACATGGCCCTTAGGAAATCCCCAGAAGTGCCCCTTGTTTTGACTTTCCAACAAGAGATATTCAATTCCACAGTCCGTGCGCCGGTATACCACGGCGCCACTCGTAACTTCGATTGCCATTCTTGATCGCTCCTTAAGCAATATCGTTAAGATTATTAAGTCAATCTTAATTTTCTCATTGACTTTTAATCTAATTGCTGGTTATTATTAATAGATAAATAGTGCATTTAAGCACTACACATTAATTATAACAAAGAAAGGTGGTTTAGCGATGGGCTTAAACATTCTCCGTAAGGAAAGTCTCGACCGTTACTTAGGGGCGGACAAAAAGTTTGTTAAGACGATGACCGCTAAAGATTTAATGGCGATCGGCATTGGTGCGGTGATTGGGACAGGGATCTTCATCCTTCCCGGAACAATCGCCGCGCAATCAGCTGGTCCGGGGGTGACCCTGTCATTCTTCCTCTCCGCCGTCGTCTGTGCCCTCGCTGCGATGTGTTACGCGGAGTTCTCCTCGGCGCTGCCCGTTGCCGGGAGTGCCTACTCATACGGTAACATTGTCTTCGGTGAATTCTTCGGCTGGCTGCTCGGTTGGGCACTGGTCCTGGAATACATGCTTGCGGTGGCGACCGTTTCGACCGGGTGGGCCGCTTACTTCAATTCATTAATCGGTTCGTTCGGTCTTCACCTGCCCAAGGCCCTGAGTGGTCCCTTTGATCCGGCCCATGGCACCTACGTCAATATTGTGGCGGTGGCGATCGTCCTACTGATCGCGCTGATGCTCGCTCACGGGATGCAGTCATCGATGCGGATCAATGACTTTGCCGTGGTATTAAAGTTAGCAATTATTCTGATTTTCATTGGGGTGGGGCTCTTCTTCATCAAGCCAAGCAACTACCACCCATTCATGCCATACCACCTCAAGGGTGTCATCCACGGGGCCACACTCGGTTTCTTCGCCTACTTAGGTTTTGACGTTGTCTCCAGTTCGGCAGCCGAGGTTAAGAACCCGAAGAAGAACATGCCGATCGGGATCATCAGCACCCTGGTGATCGCCACCGTCCTCTACAT
>CAMFOZ010000153.1 GCA_945971245.1 uncultured Lactobacillus sp. | reverse complement strand
TGTGTACATAAAAACCGGATGATGAATTGTTCAAAAAATTCATCATCCGGTTTTTATTTTGGACTAGGAGTTTTTTCCCAGCCTCCCTTTTTATGGTCGTTTTAATTATCATCAAACAAGTGGCAGCATGGTTGGCTGGTCTAAGACGTGCTGGTACCCAGGTTGGGCATTGACACACTGAGGAATAACGTCAACACTTGGTGCCGCACTCGTAACGTAACTTTCTTCGAGCGGAATCATGTTTTGTACTTCCACATCAATCGTCGGGATCCCGGCAACGTGGATATGGTTGTCAATTGCCGGCTCCTTAACCACGTCATTACAGATTTTGTGAACGTAAATTAAACTGACCTTCTTGTCACCCTTAACGTAGCCACTCATAACAAAGCGGTGACCCATCATTGTCCCCTTCTTAATTAGGCCAAATGCCTTCGGATGCAAGTCTTGGGGCGCCGTAAAGACTTCGTGGGTAACCTTAACATCATCGAACTTAAAGCCCAGTCGGTCACCCATCTCATAAACCGCGGCAATGTAGTAGGCAGCAATCCCCGCCTTGAGCTTGTCTTGGGGGAACTTCTCCGGATCCATCCCATAACCAAAGACCTTCACCCAACTTGAGGTATTGTTTTGGTCGTCTTCACCAGACTGAACCGTTAACTGGTCAACGTGGTCAACAAGGTTGCACAGGTAAAGCGGCAGGTGGGAAGCATAAAAGCCAGGCAGTAAGCCACTCGGCATGAAAGTAACCCCGTTCTTTAGTGCGGCATCGTTAATCATCTTGTACAATTCTGGTGTCGTCACTTGTGAGTAGTACAGTGGGATGGTAGTAATACAATTCTTCTTTGCATTGAGCACTTTTACCATGTCTTCAGCACTGGGTGTAAAAGCCCCCGTCTTTGGATCATGGCGAAGCGGCGTGTAAACCAGCACTACGTCGGCGTCCAATTGCAGGGCCGCATCAATGTCATCAGTAACCTTAACCCCAATGTCGGGAAAGCCAAAGAGACCGGCTGCATCCTTGCCAACCTTATCCGGATCGTTATCAACGGCAGCGACGAGCTGAACAGACTGCCGCTCACTAATCATCCGGACCGCGGCCCGACCAACGTTACCTAATCCCCAAACAATTACCTTATACTGTTTCATCATAACTACTTCCTTTCCTTAGCGTTACTTGAAACAACGGCGCCCAATGATCCTACTTAAAGAAGTCGGGGTCTTGATACTCTGGATTCGGGTAGTGGTAGAAGCCTTGCCCCGCTTCGACACCGGTGTGGCCGGCCTCAATCATTGGTTTCAACTTATCCGCAATCTTTTTAAACAGTTCATTGTGGGTTTGCTGGTACTGGTTTTGAACGACCGCATAGGTAGTCCGCAAGCCCACAATATCTTGAATCATGAATGGCCCCAATGGTGCCCCATTAGAGAGCATCCAGTCCTTGTCAATCGTGTGAGGGTCCGCCACGCCGTTGGCCCACAGTGCCATCGCCGCGTTTAAAAGTGGCACCAATAGTGCGTTCATAATGTAGCCGTGCTGTTCCTTCTTCAAAACAATTGGCACCATCTTAATTGAACGGGCAAAGTCCACTAAGTCATCAATTACCGCTGGTGATGTCTGCGGGTTGCCAACGATTTCAGCAACGTTATGTTTCCAAATGTGGTTAGCAAAGTGCATATGGGCAAACTTATCTGGGCGGTCTGTAAAGTCGACTAACTCACTCGGTACAAAAGTCGATGAATTACTCGTGATGATCGTCTTCTCTGGTAACAACGGGCATAATTCACGGTAGAAAGCCTTCTTAATCTCTACCGATTCGGAAACGGATTCAACCACCAAGTCAGCATCCGCAACGGTCGCTGCCAGGTCACTACTGATATTGACGATATTGCCCATCGCCGCTTGGTACTCTGCTTCACTGGCATTCATTTCACTGATAAACGGCTTCTTAATTGCCGCCAGACGCTTCTCGGCCCGGTCAGTGTGACGGTTCCAGATTTTAACCGGATAGCCACTCCGGGCGATCTGAAAGGCAATTTGACTGCCCAGGACCCCAGCTCCAGCAACAACAACGTTTTTAATTTCCATAACAATGCCTCCTAAATTTGTTCCTACACTTATATTTTAGCATAATTTGGCAGCGCTTTCTTCAGTGAACCATTGTTACTTCGCTGCGGTGTTTCTCCTTGCATTCGTCCCCACTATTCTGTGGGTATCAATTTTCTCCATACCGATGACTTTCCGCCCCACGGTTTTAAACTCCCTAGCAAGTACGCATCGTCCTGTCTGACATCTTCACTAAGAAGGATAAGGACCGGACGCACCAGACCCCCTGCGCAAAAAGCATAGGACGCGGTATTTTTGCCGCATGAACTAAAATAAACCTCCAGTGTTCGGCACCGATGAAGTCGAACTCCGGAAGTTTATTTGGGCATTACGTTATCCTTAATTAAGCAGGTTGAATCTCAACCAGCTTTTTTAATGTTAAAATTAAAGGGAATTGAATCATAATTGCGCATTGTTGCGAAATGATGCGCAACAATGCGCAAAAAGAGGTGAAATCTATGGATGATAAAAGTACACTACTAACAATATCGGCGATGGCAGCCAAATTAAAAGTAAATAGATCTTCTGTGTATCGTTTTATTGAGGCCAATAATATTTCTCCAGTTTTACAGACGGGAAAAACAAGGTTTTATGATGTTCAAACTCTGGATAAGTTAAAAAAGCATTTCGAGATGAGCGTTAAAACTGGTTCCGAAAAGAAGATGAATGAAGCTCACCCTAGTGGTAGTAATGAGTTAATTACAAGCTTGAAAGATCAAATTGCACAGCTCAAGCAGAGTAACGAGATATTTAATGAGCAATTAAAAGTAAAAGATGCTCAAATTGCTGCTCTTCAATCTAATTTAAGTAAAAATCAGGAGTTGCTGGACCATAATCAGCAATTATTATTGGCTTCGCAAAATGAAAAAAAAGAGCTTCAATATCATCATGATGATAAAACATCAAAAAAAGGCGAATTTAAGGAAGTAAATGAAGCTGAAAAAAAAGAAAAATCATCTAATAAAAAAAGATGGTGGCACTTCTGGTAAAAAGAAGTTGTTATTCTAATTAAATTAGGTTATTCTTTAGATAAGACAAAAGTTTGAAAACTGAATATAAATCGAGTAATGAAAAAGCCCCTCACAAGTATTGGTAGTACTTATGAGGAGCGGCTGAATTAACTAGTAGCAGTAGTTAAATCAGGGTTTTACTTTTTCATTTATACATATAGTGTAAATGACCAGCATAAATTTATCAAGTAGATTAAATTAAGAAAGATAAATATTATCATTAAACCTGAAACTAACTAATATGAGCAACTAGCTAATATGGCTGGTTGCTTTTTTGTTGGCTGGCTACCGTTTTAAAACTCGTAAAAGGCATTCGTTATGTTTTGTTAGCCACTGAAATCACGCGGGAGAGGGTTCGTTACCTGACCTAGTTATCAAAATTGGTGAAGTCCACCGTTGGGAGATTAACGCCCATAGAGAGGCTGGCTGGAAGCCATGATATGCGTCACACATCTTTTACTAATATAGCGGGTTACTTGGGTTACCGCACATAAAAACAACCCTGAATTAGTAAAGGACCAAGGGCATGGTGCGGGTGCTTGAAAGAGCATTGTGTGCGTGATGTACAAACACCACGAGACTGTATGATGATGTTTTATCTGAGTTTTTGCACCCATTTTGGGCGAAGACTCAGATAAAGGGCCTCCTGCGGTAGCCGGAGGCCTACCTTAAGGTTTAGTGGCTAGTGAATGGAGTAGTAGATTATTACTAGTATTGAGTAGCTCTGAGAGGGCTAGTGAATGGAGTAGTAGATTATTACTAGTATTGAGTAGCTCTGAGAGGGCT
>CAMFOZ010000152.1 GCA_945971245.1 uncultured Lactobacillus sp. | reverse complement strand
AAAAATTTTGTTATAATGATAGCGAAGGTAATTTTGCAATCACCTTCGCCAACATACTTCTACTAGGGGAACTGTGGCATAACTGTCATAGCTCCCTTAAGTATTTTACCATTCTTTTCTGAATGGAAAGAGAGAATGGTTAACTTTTTAAGGAATTCACCGCTTGCTAACAAAAAATTAGCATTTGCTATTGACAAAAAGTAAGAATGCCGTGTATGATACAGACATCAATTAAGAAAGGAGTACGGATAATGCTGAATTTTGCTATGTCAAGTCAACAATGTTGTCCATGTTGCGTCATGTGTAACATGTTTTTTGACATACCCAAAATTCAGTAATTCGTACTACTAGTCGAATACGTTCTCTTGCCACTTAAGCAAGGGGTAAAGTATGGCCTACGATTCTGGATTTGGATCATAGGCCTTTTTATATGCTTTTTTCGACTAACTTATTAGAAATGGAGGTTTGATTGATGAGTTGGACAGTAATCCAGCAAAGCCTACCAAACTTTGTCCAAGGCTTTCGCTTGACCCTGTGGCTTTCCCTGGTGGGGATCATCGGTGCCATCATCGTTGGTATTGTCGCCAGCCTAGTCCAGTACTTCCGTGTACCGGTTCTCAGCCGGATCTTTGACATCTACGTTGAAGTTGCCCGGAATACACCGCTTCTTATCCAGCTATTTTTCTTATACTACGCGTTCCCGGTTCTCGGGTGGAAGATGCCCGCGGAAACCTGCGGAATCGTTGGCTTAATTTTCCTGGGCGGTGCATACATGGCCGAAGGGTTCACCGGTGGCTTTAACGGGGTCGCCAAAACCCAGTTAGACGGTGGTCGGGCCCTCGGGATGAGTAACTGGCAACTCGCCCGTTACGTTGTTTTCCCCCAAGGCTTCGCACTTAGTATGCCGGCGCTTGCCGCTAACGTGATTTTCCTGGTAAAGGAAACGTCGATTTTTTCAGTAATCGCCATCCCGGAGCTGACTAACACGGCCCTCGACTTAATCGGAATGTACTACCGGTCAAACGAATACCTCTTTGTACTGGTGGTTGCTTACGCGATTATCTTGATCCCACTAATTCTGATTTTGGACTGGCTTGAAAGGAGGGTTCGTTATGGCACATTCGGGGATTAACGTTTTATTTGAAGGAACCAACTTTGCCCGCCTAATGGGTGGGCTCTGGACCGCCGTTTGGATTGCGGGCCTGTCCCTAATCTTCGGATTAATCCTCGGGACCATCCTGGGGATGCTGCGAACATTAAAGAACCGGGTCATCCGTTTCATCCTCTTACTGTACCTTGAATTTTTCCGGATTGTCCCGACGGTCGTCCTCCTCTTCTTGGTCTACTACATCCTGCCGCGCCAATTTAACGTTAATTGGCCGGCAGCCTGGATGGCGGTCCTCGCCTTTACCCTCTGGGTAGCGGCCGAATTCAGTGACATCGTCCGGGGGGCACTTGAGTCCGTCCCCGAGCACCAGCGTGAATCTGGTCTAGCCCTGGGCTTAAGTCAATGGCAGCTTTTCCGCTATGTACTACTCCCCCAGGCGCTCCAACTAGAGTTGCCCGCAACGATTAACCTGGCCACCCGGGTAATCAAGACGACTTCGCTTTTATTGATGATCAGCATTATGGATATCATCAACGTCGGCCAGCAAATTATTGAGGCCAACAACCAAAACTACCCCACTGGTGTCTTTTGGGTATATGGTTTGATCTTCATCCTCTACTTCATTATTGACTACCCACTCGCCAGGTGGGCAAAGCACTTAACAGCTAAGCAAAAAGATTAAAAGTAGGTGAAACACTTAATGACAGACGAAATTTTAAAAGTTGAACACTTAAATAAGTTTTATGGTGACTGGCAGGCCCTCCACGATATTAGCTTCGGTATCAAGAAGGGCGAAGTAGTGACCCTCCTTGGCCCTTCCGGTTCCGGTAAGAGTACCCTGATTCGGACCCTGAATGGTTTGGAAGAGTTTAAGGACGGTGCCATTTACTTCCAAGGTCAGAAGGTTACCCCAGACCCGAAAACCTGGCAGGCCCTCCGGCAAAAGATCGGGATGGTCTTCCAAAGCTATGACCTCTTCCCGAACTTAACCGTGATGGATAACATCCTCCTCGCCCCGGTGAAGGTCCAGGGGCGGGATAAGGAAGACGTCCGCAAGGACGCACTTGAGTTACTCGACCGGGTTGAACTGCGCGACCACGCTGATTCGTACCCCCGCCAACTATCCGGGGGGCAAAAGCAGCGGATTGCGATTGTTCGGGCACTCGCCATGCACCCGGAATTGATGCTGTTTGATGAAGTGACGGCCTCCCTGGACCCAGAAATGGTGCGGGGCGTCCTTAAGATCATCAAGGAGTTATCCGACCGGGACAACATGACGATGATTATCGTGACTCACGAAATGAACTTTGCCGCCAAAATCGCGGATAAGGTCCTTTTCCTCGAAAACGGTAAAATCCTTGAGGAAACCCCGGGCAAGGAGTTCTTTGACCACCCTCAAACGGCCCGGGCCGCTGAGTTTCTTAATAGTATGGAT
The DNA here is from genome assembly GCA_945971245.1 of uncultured Lactobacillus sp. Classification (GTDB taxonomy): domain Bacteria; phylum Bacillota; class Bacilli; order Lactobacillales; family Lactobacillaceae; genus Limosilactobacillus. The sequence continues at coordinate 1,413 of CAMFOZ010000152.1, read as the reverse complement.
TTTTAATTACAAAGGAGATTATTTATTATGAAGATTAATTGGAAGAAAGTTATTACTGCTGGAGTTACCCTGGTTAGTGCTGCCGCCCTCTTCGTGGCTGCCAACGGGGTTAAGCCAACCCACGTTAATGCCGCATTAAATGAAAGCACCGTCTCCGCGATCAAGAAGCGCGGGCAGTTGCGGGTGGCCGTTTTCGGTGACCTCCCACCATATGGCTGGGTTAATAAGGACGGTAAGCGGGTTGGTTATGATGTTGAATTAGCCCGCCGGATGGCAAAGGACCTGGGTGTTAAGCCAAAGTTTATCCAGGTTAACGCCAACAACCGGGTTGATACATTAAATTCTAACAAGGCTGATATCGTCCTTGCCAACTTCACGGTTACCCCGGAACGGCGGCAAGCAGTTTCCTTCGCTAAGCCTTACATGAAGGTTTCCGTGGGGGTCGTTTCACCAAAGAACAAAAAGATCACCAAGGTTTCCCAATTGAACAATAAGAAGCTGATTGTTACCAAGGGGACCACGGCAGAAAACTACTTCACCAGCAAGCAACGTGGTGTACAACTGATGAAGTTTGATTCCAAGACGCAACAATTTAACGCCTTAAAGAACAACCGGGCCGCAGCATTAGCCGATGACAACTCTTACCTCTACGCTTGGGTAAAGCGTAACCCGAAGTACACGGTTGGGATTAAGAGTGTTGGCCCTCACCAATACATCGCCCCAGCGGTAAAGAAGGGTAACAGTTCCCTGCTCAACTGGTCCAATAAGGAAATCACTAAGTTGAACAAGGAAAGCTTCTTCACCCAAGACTACAACCACCAACTGAAGCCATACTTCGGTAGCGAAGTTAAGCCATCTGACATTGTTTTAAAGCAAGGTAAGTAATTACCGGAAGTAATAAAAAGGTGCTGTGACTTAAGTCTATTATATAGATCAAAGGTCAACAGCGCGGTACACAAATGGCCGCAAACATTCGGGAAAACCCGAATGCTTGCGGCCTATTTGTGCTCGCGGGGGTGTGAAGACGAAGTCGTAAACGACTTCTGTCACACTCCCTTTTTTGGTGCTAAGCTAGCTAAAAGCCGCTGCTAAAACCTTGGCCTGCGCCGTTTCTAGTTGGTCGGCGTTTAAATTAATAAACCTGGCAACCAGGCGGGCATCGACCCCAATGTCATCCACTAAAAAGTCATGGATAGTGGTAATTGCCACCCCAGCGTGCCGGAGGTGCTGGATGGTCATCGTTACCGCTAATTCATCCACCTGGGCCGCCGATAATGAAGCCGGTGCTACTTCGACTACCCCTTGGTAGTAACCAGTCATAAAAGTCCGATTCATATTGTCCGCCTCCCTTTTTACCTGGTAGATTATAGAATGAAGTTAGCCACCCAGTTGGTGGTAAATAAAAAACGCCAT
>CAMFOZ010000151.1 GCA_945971245.1 uncultured Lactobacillus sp. | reverse complement strand
TTGCAAGCGGATATTACCGCCTGCATAGCAGTATTACAATTTAAAGAACCATATTATGAAAGTTTTATTTTTGGTGCGTTAATTAAGAACGCAATATTTAGGGAAAGGTTCTGTTGATAGAGTCACATGAAGGGGCTTAGTGTATGCCCATTTGTGTTATTTTATTATACTTTCCTGAACTAATAGAACTCTCATAATATGGCTCTTTTGTGTAATACTGCTTTTTTTCGTCGCAATGGCCAGTTTCTTGAGTGAATGGAGGAAATATATATGCAAATGATTGGTTTTAACAATTCGACCAAACAACCGACCGCAACCCCATGGAAAGATCGCTATCAACAAGATGCCACTATCTTTGGTAAGCAGACTTACCTGCCGATCGACTTTCACCACGCCAGAAATGATAACACCCTGGTGGTGGGTTCCAGTGGGACCGGTAAAACCTACTCATTTGTTGAGCCCAATGTTTTGCAGGCCAATGCCAACTACGTGATCGCGGATGCTAAGGGCGATATCCTGGCCGATACTGGTCGTAGCCTGCAGGCCCAGGGTTACCAGTTGCAGGTGCTGAACCTGGTCGACCTCCAGCACTCGATGACCTATAACCCGTTTTACTACATGCAAAGCCAGATGGACGTGATCTCGTTTGCTCATCAGGTGGTTGCTGCCGATGTCACGGGCCAAGACGACAGCCATGGCAAGTTTGACGATCCCTTCTGGACCAACGCACCGGCCAGTTTGCTAGCGTCGTTGATCATGTTTACCAAGGAATTCTTGCCCGCCGATGAGCAGACGATGGGAACGGTGACCCGGCTGTTTGAACTCATTGATCGTCCCGATGAGGATGTCAATGCGGTCCTGGCATCACTTGGCTGTTCACCGTCAGTTGGTGAATACCATTTTGACCATGCCGAATATGATGACGGCAGTCTGATTCCGGTCAGCCTGGGGGAGCGGCTGTTCTCCTGGGTTGAGAAGCAGAATCCGCAATCAGTTGCCCTGCGGATGTGGAACAGCATTACCCGGAGCCGGGACTCACAAAGGACCTGGAGTAGTATCGTGGGCATCCTGGGGACGGCCCTGTCGCCGTACATGCTCAGTGACGTCGACCACCTGCTTGCCAGCAACCAGCTCGACTTCAGCCGTCTTCTCCAGCCTAAGACGGCCATGTTTATCCTGTACGATGATGCCGATCCCGCCAAGAACTTCATTGCCAACGTCTTCTACGCACAGCTCTTTCGCTTTTTGTACCACCACGCCTTTCAAATGCCCGCTAATCGGCTGAAGACCAAGGTGCGCTTCTTCCTGGATGATTTTAAGAACATCCAGGTTCCCCACTTTGATGACTACCTGGCAACCGCACGGAGTCGTAACATCTCGCTGTGCATGATGGTTCAAGACGAATCGCAACTGACAGCGAAGTTCGGAGAGAATGCCGGAAGCGTGATCGGTAACTGTGGGGCCTACCTGATGACGGGGACGACCGACCTGACGATGGCTAAGACGGCGGCTGACCGTTTCAATCGGGATGCTCAGGCCATCCGCCAACTGGGGGAGAGCACCTTCCTGCTGGACGTCAGCGGCTACTTGGCGCCGGTGGATCGTTACGACTTCCACGACCATCCTAACTATCAGCCAGAAAGGTTAGAGATTAACCAAGCCTATCAGACACCACAACCGACATTATCGTGGCCAAAGCTTTCGACAATCCTTCAGCAGCTGCCCGATGAACACCGGGTTGATAATGATGATCCGGAGATAGATGATGATGACCTTGACTCTTTGTTTGGCGACTTGCCAATGTGATCGGTGATCCGACCGCTCACTGGAAATATTCCCAGTGGGCGGTCTTTTGTTTTTAAAAAATTAAAATTTAGTCTTGCATTACTCTAAGAACTGTTATATTATAATGGCAATCAAATTAAAGAATACTTAGAAAAGATGAGTAATATTCTAATGCAGTTACAGAGAACCGCGCTTGATGAGAACCGGTACTGCTCAGGAATGTGAAGATGGTCTTGGAGCAATAGCGAGTTGCGAGCGGTCACGTAAGCAACTCCCGGGTGGCGCCCGGTACAGCGCCTGGGTCTACCGGTAGAGGTGTACCCAACGAGGGTATGGTCGTGAGGCTGTACCGAATTAGGGTGGTAACACGTTAATTAATGACAATCATTAACGTCCCGAAGAACAACCAATTAGGCTGTTCTTCGGGATTTTTTAATACCCCAGATCTCATCAGATTCTCATTTAGCATCGAAAGGATGGATTCAACATGACAGAAAACTTACGCGCTCCATATCGTTATGACGTTGTCGGCAGCTTTCTTCGTCCCGCCAAGCTCAAGCAGGCCCGGGCTAGCTATAAGGCTGGTGAAATTGACCGCGCCGCACTGACCAAGGTCGAGGATGAATGTATCACGGACCTGATTGAAAAGGAAAAGGCGGTTGGCCTGCACGCGGTGACCGATGGTGAATTTCGCCGGAGCTGGTGGCACCTTGATTTTCTCTGGGGACTGAAGGGCGTTGCCAAGTATGACTACCAGCAGAGCTACAAGTTCCAGGGGGCCAAGACCCGGACCGACAATGCCGAGCTGGCTGGCAAGGTGGCTTACAACCCTGATCACCCGTTCTTCAAGGCCTTTGAATTTACTAAGCGGGTTGCTGGCGACGATGCGGTTGCTAAGCAGACGATCCCATCCCCGACGATGCTTTTCCGGGATAATCGCTCGGACAACTGGCCGGAGTTCTACGATAACCGGGCCGACTACCTGGCTGACCTGGCCAAGGCCTACCGTCTGACGATCAAGCACTTCGCCGAATTAGGGTGTAAGTATTTGCAGATTGACGACACCACCTGGGCCTTTTTGATCAGCAAGCTGAATGCCACGGCTGATGATCCGGCCGAACACGCCAAGTACGTTCAGCTGGCCGAGGATGCGGTAACGGTGATCAACGGGGCCCTCAAGGATCGTCCCGCCGGCCTGACCATCACCACTCATATCTGCCGGGGGAACTTCAAGTCGACCTTCCTCTTCTCCGGTGGCTATGGTCCAGTTGCCAAGTACCTGGCCCAGCTGGATTATGATGGTTTCTTCCTTGAATACGACAGTGACCGTGCCGGGGACTTTTCACCGCTGGCCACCATTTGGAACCAGCGGCCGGATGTGCGGATCGTTCTTGGCCTGGTCACTTCTAAGAGTGGGGACCTTGAAGACCGGACGGCAGTAATTAAGCGGATTCACGAAGCCGCTGAGCACGTTCCGTTGGAAAACCTGTGCTTGAGTCCGCAATGTGGTTTTGCATCAACGGAAGAGGGGAATATCTTAACAGAAGATCAGGAATGGAAGAAGCTCAAGCTGATCAAGAGCATTGCCGATGAAGTTTGGAACTAAGTTAATTAAATAAAGGAGATAATTATTATGGCTAAAGTTGAAAGTTTTACATTAGATCACACCAAGGTAAAGGCACCTTACGTTCGTTTAATTACGGTTGAAGAAGGGGAAAAGGGCGACAAGATCAGTAACTACGACCTGCGCCTGGTTCAACCAAACGAGAACGCAATTCCGACGGCGGGCCTGCACACAATTGAACACCTGCTGGCAGGCCTGCTCCGGGACCGGCTCAGCGGGGTAATTGACTGCTCACCATTTGGCTGTCGGACCGGTTTCCACCTGATTACCTGGGGTGAACATTCCACAACCGAGGTTGCGAAGGCCCTCAAGTCATCCTTGGAGGAAATTGCCTACAAGACCAAGTGGGAAGATGTTCAGGGGACCACGATTGAATCTTGCGGGAACTACCGTGACCATTCCCTCTTCTCTGCTAAGGAATGGTCTAAGAAGATCCTCAGCGAAGGAATTTCAGACAAGCCATTTGAACGGCACGTGGTTGACTAAGCAGAAAGGCATAAGAGAGAACTAGGAAGAGAGGAGCGGGTTTCAATGCGTAAATCAAGAAAGCGACGCACAATCTGGTGG
>CAMFOZ010000150.1 GCA_945971245.1 uncultured Lactobacillus sp. | reverse complement strand
GGTACGCAACCGATCCCCAATATGAGCAGAAGTTGAATCGACTGATTGATGGTTACCAACTGACCCGTTATGATCATCGGCCTCGTCAATCGGGTGTGGCTCACCAATCACCGGTTAAGGTTAAACTGGCTAAAGATCAAGCGCCGCGAGAGGTCCAGCATACTGAGCCTTCACATAAACATGCCAAGCGGCACCATTTTTCAACTGCAATCTCGGTTGTTGGTGGCTTGGGGTCAGCGGGCCTGGTTGAGCTTGGCCGCCGAATATTTTTAAAATAAAAAAGGCCGAGAATAATTCTCAGTCTTTTTGATATTAACGGATTGAAGCCAGACGTTCGTCGATCATTCCCAGAACCGTTTCCACGTTCTTCGGGTCTTCCAGATCATACGTCTCAAGATCGATCTTCATCTTGGGACTGGCGTCGTAATCCTTGTACCATTGCTTGTAGGCACTCCACATCTTGTAGTAGTAGTCCTTCAGCTCTGGGTTGTTATCGATTTGCTCATAGTCCCGGCCGCGTTTCTTGATCCGGTAGAGGATCGTTTCAAAGTCGGTTTCGGAGTAAACCATGAGGTCTGGTGCCTTCTTTGGCAGCTGTTGTAAGTCCTTCATCATGTTATCGAGGAGGTTAAGATATACCTCAAGCTCGGTATCAGTGATGTTACCTTCCGCGTTGTTCTCCCGAGTAAACAGGGCATCCTCGTAGATGGAACGATCGAGGACGTTGTTGTCATCAGACAGTGCCTGCTTGATCATTGAGAACCGCTTGTTTAGGAAGTAGATCTGAAGCAGGAAACCGTATTGCTTCGGATCTTTGTAGTACAGTGGTAAAACGGGATTTTCACCGACTGGTTCGAAAAATGCTTTAGTATTTAAGTGTTCAGCAATCTTTCCCGTAAGTGTAGTTTTGCCGACACCAATCATTCCTGCTGTAATAATCACCATGATGGCCCCTCTTTACTTTTAATAACACAAAAACCATCTTACTACAAAATGTTGTGGATTCCTATGGTAAATTTTGCTAGATTTAGTAGGAAGGATGGTTTATTTATATTTTTAAATCTCATAGAAGTCCGGCTGCTCGAGGTTTAGGACCCGGTCGGAGACAAAAATATTAATAGTAAGGTGAAGAAAAAATGGAGAAAATGACGGAGAATATGATCCGTGAACAACTGGCCCTGGCGAAACAGCAGGGCTACCTGGTGGAAGTCCATAACCTACCAGGGGATGATTACTTTAATGTTGGCTTTGTGGTTGGCATGGACCCGGTCTTCTGTCTGTTGATCAGCATTGACTGGGACGGTAAGATTAATGGCTTGATCGTAATTCGGATCAGCAGCATTCAGGCAGTAATTCGACAGACTGACTACCTGACGACCGTCTCAGAGAAGACCAAGGTGGCCCACCGCTATCACTACTTTGATATCTGGCACGTGCAGGAGTTCTTGGATAATCATCCAGAGATTACCAGTGGTAACTTGTTGGAGAACGCTTTGCGGGATTCCTACACTAATCAGCTCCCGGTAGTAGTTGGGACCCGCAAATATAAGGGCGCTGACGATTTTACTGGAAAGATTGCCCAGCTTGACCGTATCCAGCTGGTATTACACTACTTCAATGAGCATGACCTGTCGTCGTTGTGGGAATATCAGGTCCTCCTGGCACAAATTGATTACCTGCGTTTCCGGGGAACCCAGATGGCTACCGGTCAGCAGATTTTCGCGGATATTTTTCCCGAAGATTAATTGCAACGATCCCCAAATTAATATAAAGTTAGAGAGTAACAAACGAAAGTGGTGGGATCAAAATGGGGAAAAAAGTAACAATTCGCGACATCGCCCGACTTGCTGGTGTCTCAGTAACGACGGTGTCACAGATTCTGAATGGTAAGGGGGAACGTTTCAGCAAGAAAACCCGGGATAAAATTCTCAAATTACGTGACGAGTATGGGTATGTGCCCGATTTTAATGCCCGGAGTCTGATTCTGCGCCAGTCATCAAGTATGATTGGGGTTTTAGTACCGAACATTACTAGTCCCTTCTTTAGTACCTTTGTCGAGGGGGTTCAGCACGTTGCCCAGCATGAGCGGATGATTCCGCTGATTTTCAGTGCTGATCGGAATGCTGAATTGGAACAGAATTACCTTTCGCAGATGCTGGAACGTTCAATTGATGGGTTAATCATTGCCAGTGCTACCATGACTACTGATACGGTTAATCAGATCATCGGGGCCCGGGACGTCCCATATATCCTTTTTGATCAAAACTACGCTCAAGAGGGAACCCGGGTGCTGACCGATGATTACCGCGGTGGTACGCTGGCCGCCCAGCACCTGGCCGATCTTGGCCACCATAAGATTGCAATTTTGGAACCCAATGAGCTAAGTGAAAACTTCACCCAACGGCTAACTGGTTTCCAGGATTGCCTGCGTAAAAACCACATTGAACTGGATGTGGATCATAATGTCATCAAAGCTCCACTGAGTCTGCAAGGGGGCTATAATGCCGCTGCGGCCGTTATTAAGACGGGGGTGACGGCAGCCTTTGCCGGTAACGACGACATGGCTATTGGCTTGATGCGGGGGCTGAAAGAGCAGGGGGTCAAGGTGCCTGAGCAGATTTCTGTAATGGGGTATGATGATATCTACTTGGATGAGTACGTCTCACCACAACTGACCACGATTCGCCAGCCAATCATGGACCTCGGAATTGGGGCTGCTAAGATGTTGCTGAATAAAATCCATTCCGACCAGGAACAGGAACAGATTCAACGCTTCCCCGTGGAATTAATCCAGCGCCAGAGTACGGCCCGGGTTCGCAACCCACTTTAAGTACAGTCAAATTGATTTAGGGATCACATTCGTTTGGGTTGTGATCCCTTTTTAATTTTAGTAAACTAGGTGGAAAAAAGAGGTAAGATGATTGAAAGCAGAATACCTAATTAAAATTATTCTCCCCACTTTTATTATTTTTGCCGTTTTGGTTTGGCTAACGGCGACCAACGTTATTTCCGGCTGGCTGATGTATCTTTTATGGGTCCTGGGCTTTGTCGGCGCTAACCTGTGGGTGACCCGGGTGACAGCTAAACGGAGTTACCACCGGTTACGGAAACAGCGGGAGAAGGAAGCAGAACAGCGTAAAAATGAGTAAACTTGCAAGCTTTTTTGATTTTATATACCGGGTTGGGATCATGATGATCCTATTTTTATTGATCCAGTTACCGCCGGTGGCGATTTCAATCGCTAATCGGCACCCGAACAATCTCTGGTTGACCATCTTGCTACTGGCAATCTTTTTGATAATGTTTGCCTTCATCATTGGCTGGGCCCGGCGGCTCTATAATCAATACAACCAGTTGAGTGGTGGCCACTTTCGGATTGGGCTGGTGATACTGGGGTACTTTGTTTTATTGATTGGGATGAGCTTCTTTGGTCAATTGAACATGTTGCTGTTTCATCAGACGCAGACCGCTAACAATCAGGCGATTGCCCAGATGCTTACCCATAACCAGTTGGCAACCGTGGTTTTTGCCATCTCGTCCTTTACGCTGACTCCGGTAGCTGAAGAGCTGATCTTCCGGGGGGTGTTGACGAATCTGTTCTTTAAGCCAGATTGGTTTTGGCCAAAGATAATTTTGTCGGGATTGGTCTTTTCATTGGCACACATTAGTACTAATATCGTCAGCTTTTGTACCTATTGTTTTATGGGGATGGTGCTGGCATACGTCTACCGGCGGTCCGGTTCACTAAAGAACTCTATTGCCCTGCATGCCCTTAACAATATCGTAGCGATGGCGGCACTTTTAAAAATTTAAAATAACGGTTGTAATCGCTTCCATAAGATGGTATATTAAAGACGTGGAAGGAAATAAGAACGAAAGAGGACATGATTCGTCATGGCACCTCCCACTTGATCAAAGCGCCGAAGGAAGTTATGGAGTAGGCTAGAAGCAACGTAAGTGTGACCAGAAACATCGATTAAAGTTTTGAGTTCGTTTAAGTTCTGTAATAAGGTCACCAGGGTGCACTTTGACAGTGGTAAGAAATGCGACTTTGCGGAAGTTTAGAATCAAAGATAATTG
>CAMFOZ010000149.1 GCA_945971245.1 uncultured Lactobacillus sp. | reverse complement strand
TATTCAATTTACAAGTAAGAACATACAAGTTCCAACTTTAAGGGTACACATCACCGAACGGGTCTTATTTTATTCAGCGATTACTATCGACTGAATTACTTGTCTTCTTTCTTGGCATCCTTGTCGTCAGCTTGGTCATCCTTAGCCGTGTATTCCTTGCTGTCGTCCTTGGCAGCATCCTTGGCATCAACGATTACCAGCTTGCCATCCTTCATTTCAGCAACTAAGTGCTTTGCGTCAAGGTGGTCAAGGTAGTAATCAGTTACCTTATCACGGATTTCACGTTCGATAACCCGACGAAGTGGACGAGCACCCATGGCCTTGTCGTAACCTTCATCAATCAGGTACTTCTTAGCAGTTGGCGTTACCTTAACGTCCATGTCCTTCTTAGCCAAGGTCTTGTTAACATCAGCGAGCATCAGGTCAACGATCTTCTGCAGGTCTTCCTTAGTCAAGCTGTGGAATTCAACAATGGCGTTGAACCGGTTGAGGAATTCTGGACGGAAGTAGTTAGTCAACTTCTTGATCAGGTCTTCCTCGTCTTCGTTGTCACCCAGCTTGATTGGTGCATCGCTGGAGTAACCGGCGTTGGAAGTAGCAATGATGATCGTGTTCTTGAAGTCAATGGTGTTACCTTGACCATCAGTCAAGCGACCGTCATCGAGTACTTGCAGCAAGAGGGTGATAACTTGTGGGTTAGCCTTTTCAATTTCATCAAGCAGGATGATGGAGTATGGGTGACGACGTACTTTTTCAGTCAAGGTGTTGCTGTTGTCGTCGTAACCAACGTAACCAGCAGTCGTCCCGATCAACTTAGAAACGGCCGTCCGGTCTGAGTATTCAGACATATCCAACCGAATGATGTCGTTCTTGGAACCGAACATGTCAAGGGCTAATTGCTTAGCCAATTCAGTCTTACCAACCCCGGTAGGACCAACGAAGAGGAAGGAACCAATTGGTTGATCGCCTTCGTCAAAGCCAGCCCGATTACGCCGGATGGCCCGAGAAACGGCTTCAACGGCTTCGTCTTGGCCGATAACCTTGCCTTCGAGCCGCTTGTCCATGTCCTTCAGACGTTCAACATCGCTGGCACCGATCTTGGATACCGGAATACCAGTCATTTGTTCAACGGCGTTAGCAACGTCTTCTGGAGTTGCCGTAACCTTTTCGTCTTCGGAGTTTTGGCTAAGTTGCTTCTTCAGGTCAGCAATCTTGTCCTTAGCAGCTTGGGCAGCCTTGTAGTCTTCCTTTGCTGCGGCGTCCTTTTGCTTCTTTTCTTCCTTCTTGATTTCAGCTTCAATCTGCTTTGCATCGTGTGCTGGGTGCTTAGCAGCCAGGTGAGCAGCCGTCATATCGATCAGGTCAATAGCCTTGTCTGGCAGTGCCCGTTGTGGCATGTATTGAACAGAGTAATCAACCGCAGCCTGGAGAACGTCGTCAGGCAACTTGACGTTGTGGTGACGTTCGTAGAGGTCCCGGATCCCCTTCAAGATAGCAACCGTGTCAGCCTTGCTTGGGGCGTTAACCGTAACTGGGTTGAACCGCCGTGCCAACGCAGCATCCTTCATGATCGTGTTCCGGTACTCGTCTTGGGTAGTGGCACCGATAACCGTGATCTCACCACGGGAAAGAGCTGGCTTGATGATGTCAGCCATCCCCTTGGAGCCACTGTCAGAGCCAGTTGAACCGGCACCAATGATTTGGTGAATTTCATCGAAGAAGAGGATAACGTTCCCCGCCTTCTTGACTTCATCAATCAACTTTTGCATGTTCTCTTCGAAGCTGCCACGGTATTGCGTACCAGCTTCCAAGCCAGAAATGTCAATGCTGATGATTTCCTTATCCTTGATTGGAGCTGGAACATCACCGTGGACGATGGCCTGGGCCAGGCCTTCGACAACGGCCGTCTTACCAACCCCGGCGTCACCAACCAGTACTGGGTTGTTCTTCGTCCGCCGACTTAAGATTTCGGCAGTTTCTTGAATTTCCTTGTTCCGGCCAATTACGGGGTCCAGTTCACCTTGCCGAGCTTCTTCGGTCAGGTTCCGACCAAGCTTGTGGAGAATGCTCTCCTTGCCTTCGTTTGGTTGTTGACCTGGGTGGCCAGCTTGTGGTGCTGCACCACCAGGCAATTGACCAGTCTGCCGGTATTGGTCAAACTCTTCTGGTGTAACTTCACGACCATTAATCATGTAGCGACGGTTTTCGGAGTTATAACCGTTCATGCCGCCCATTAATTGGTTAAAGATGTCATTCATATCGCTGTTAAATGGATCCATTGGATTTTGAGCCATTATGCAGTACCTCCCTATTAATTAGTTTTCTCAAATTTTGTAGTCATTATTATAAGGTTTGACGCCCTGTGGCTACGTCGACTCACCACGATCGCGCTCTAAATAGTGCGTCTCCAGTTCGCGAAGGACCTGCCACATTGCCTTGTGCTGGGCACGGGCCAGTGCGTCAAGATCACGCAAATTAAGCGATGTAGAACTTGATTGTGGTTTGTTAAATGATTTATGTAAAGTCGTGTAGCCATAGCCGGAGCGCTTCGACACCTGGTAGATGGTTAAGTCATTAACCTCCAGATAGTGCTTTATATCGATCCGCATCGCTATTCACTTCCTTCACGATTATTATTATACCACATTTGTGATATAACACAAGCGTGATATACGAAAAATGTGAATTAATTTTTACTTATTTTTGGTTGATTAGGACCCAGTCATCACATCTGTTACCACACTAGTTTGGGCACTGCTTTACAAGGCTTTTAATCTTTTTCTAATTTAAACGTTGACTTTTATTAAAAAACAATTAAAATAGACCCTAATCAGTTAATCAAAAGGAGGAGCCAATGATGAATAACGCTATGCACCAACTGAAACAGGCGTATGACTTCTGGTTTAGCGACAGCTTGTCCGCTTAGCCAGCAGTGATTTCATCATTGTGCTTTCCGGATAAGCCCCAAGTATCCGGAAGCCTTCTTTATATACTCATTCCAATCTGATGAAGGGTCCGGATACTGAATCATTTCAGCGTCGGGCCTTTTCTCATTTTTAAGGAGGATGATCTTATGCCCGCTGTAAAACCTGCAATTATGAAAAATCTCAACAAAAACTTCGCCCGCCTCAAACCGGTCGGCATCCGGCAGTTTGACTACCAGACCAGTGCCATCCCCGGAATTATTAAGCTGACGCTGGGTGAGCCTGACTTCAACGTTCCGGAGGCCATGAAGGAAGCTGCCATTAAGAGTATCCAAGATAACGACTCCCACTACGCTCCCGGCAACGGGACTGTCGCCCTGCGCAAGGCTATCGCGCATTTCATGACGGACCGCTACAACCTAACTTACGACCCGGACAGTGAAATCGCCGTCACGGTCGGTGCCACCGAGGGCATCTACGCCTCACTGACTGCCATCACTAATCCGGGTGACGAGGTCCTAATCGCCACCCCGACCTTCCCACTGTACTCATCCGTCACCACCCTGCTCGGTAGTACCCCGGTCGAAATTGACACCAGTGCTGATGACTTTGTCCTGACCCCAGCCCGCCTTAAGCAAGTCTTAAAAGAGCATCCAAACGCCAAGGGCCTAGTTCTGAACTACCCATCCAACCCAACCGGCGTCACCTACACCCATGACCAAGTCAAGGCGCTCGCCGAAACGATCAAGGATACTAACCTGGTCGTAATCGCTGACGAAATTTACTCTGAGCTGGTCTACAACGGTCGCCACACTTCCATTGCCGAATTCATCCCTGACCAGACCCTGGTTCTGAACGGGGCCTCCAAGTCCCATGCCATGACCGGTTACCGGATCGGGTTCATTGCTGGTCCTAAGGAATTGATGGGACCTGTTAGTGCTGCCCATGCCATGATGGTCACAGCCGCTTCCGATCCCGCGATGGCCGCCGCAACTGCCGCTTTCGCTACCGATGCCGGGAAGGTCGCTACCCAGCAGATGAAGGCCGCTTACCAGGAACGGCGGGACTTCCTGGTCACCGCCCTTCGCAATTTGGGCTTTGAGATTACCACTCCCAACGGAGCCTTCTACGTATTCGCCAAGCTGCCGGCAAAGTTCGGTACTGATGACGTCAAGTTTGCGACCGACCTCGCCCAAACGGGGAAAGTAGCCGTTATTCCAGGTTCCTACTTT
>CAMFOZ010000148.1 GCA_945971245.1 uncultured Lactobacillus sp. | reverse complement strand
AACCGTCAGCTGGCAATGAAGAAGGAGATTGAGCAGGCAATCCAGCGTGTGGAGGGCTCGACCCTGACGCTGAACGAGTTCTTGCTGCTGTACTTCTTGGATCAGACGGCCGATCACCGGATAATGCAGAATGACCTGCAGGATAAGTTGCACCTTTCCGCGTCGGCGGTCTCGCGAATGATCACCAAGCTCGAGGCCAAAGACTGTGGAGTGATTGAGAAGGTCGCCTGCAGTACGGACAAGCGGGCCGCCTACATCGTTTTAACAACTCGGGGGGAAGAATTGCTTAAGAACGTTTTGCAAGAGGTCGAGATCAGCCTGGCAAAATACAAGGATTTCCTGAAGTGAAATAAGTGACCGCCCCCTTTTTACTATTAACGTTGCGTGCGCAAACAAATTGATTGAAAGGAAGTGCAAAGCATGGCAAAAGAATTTGATCAAAACCACCTGAATGTTCCGAATTTGTCGATTTTGGGAACCAATAACAGTGACCTCTTCCACCCGACTGAGGATGGTGCCAATGAGGCTACCCTGCCGGCCGACCTGGCCAGCCACAACGGCTTTTCCCGGGTGTTTAAGAAGGGAAAGCTGACCTTTGGGTTGATCGCCCCGTTCAAGGGTTACCCGGATACGCCAATTCCGGATGTCGGTGACCTGGGAGAAACGGCCCAGCTGGCCGAGAAGGCGGGGTTCGCAGCCCTGTGGGTCCGTGACGTGCCGTTTTACGATCCCCACTTTGGTGACGTCGGTCAGGGGCTCGACCCGATGGTGACGATGGGGTACCTGGCGGCCAAGATCAGCAAGATTGCGATCGGGACCGCGGGGATGATTGCCCCGTTGCGGTAACCGATTCACATTGCTAAGGCGGCCGGTTCGGCGAATGTCCTGACTAATAACCGCTTCATCCTGGGGATGTCGACGGGGGACCGACCGGTAGAATATCCGGCCTTTAAGAAAACGTTTGATGATCGTGCCGCGCATTTCCGGGAGTCGTGGGAGATGATTCGGACCCTGGCGGACCAGGGGAGCCATTTCGCTAAGTTCGCGGGCAAGCACTACGGAACCCTGGACGGCTCGATTGACTTTTTCCCGAAGATGCCGGGGACAGTCGGTTGCCGATGATCTCGATCGGCCGCTCGCGGCAGAGCATCGGCTGGCTGGCCAACGACGCGGATGCCTGGATCTGGCACGGGGTCAACCTTGATGACACCAACAAGATCGTCCGGGTCATCAAGGAGTGCAACAAGGACAACACCTGGCACCCGTTTGGCTACGCGAACTTTGTGGAGCTGCTCGACGACCCGAACGCGCCGGCCCGGCTGTACAACAACATCTACCTATGGGGCGGCTCCAAAGCGATCGCCGACTTCTGGGAGCAGCAGCGTGAGCAGGGCCTTTCCCACGTCACGATCAATCTGAAGACAACGCAGCGGCCGTTCAAGGAAGTTGGCCAGGACTTTGCGGAAAACATCCTGCCGAAGTTCAAGGATTAGTTTATTGATGGGAGGTTTTTATAATGAAGAATGTATTGGTAATTGGTGCTAGCAGTCAGATTGCCCAGTGGGCGGACAAGGCATTGGCAAAGAATCCAGACATCAACCTGACCCTGTTTTTACGTCACCCGAATAAGCTGAGTGCCGACCTGCAACAGGAGCGGCAGATCGTCGGGGACGCGACGGACCTGGATGATGTTCGCAACGCCGTCAAGGGGATGGGCATCGTCTACGCAAGCCTGGCTGGGGAGATCAAGAAGGCCGCCGAGACGATTGTGAAGGCCATGGACCTGGAGGGGGTCAAACGCCTGATCTGGACCTCGTCTCTGGGTATCTACAACGAGATCCCTGGTGAGTTTGGCCGCTGGAACCAGCAGGTCCTGGGCGGCTACTACCACCGGTACCGTCTAGCAGCGGACGTGGTCGAGGGTAGTGACCTTGACTAGGTCGGCCTGGCTGACCAACCTCGATGAAGTTGACTACGAGACCACTACGCGTGACGAGCCCTTCAAGAGAACCGAGGTCTCACGGCGGAGTGTGGCGGCTTTCGTGGTCAGCCTGATCAAGGACCCGACCAAGGCTGTTCGTGACTCGATTGGGGTCGACAAGCCGGGCACTGATGGCGATCGGCCGCGGCCAGAGGTAATGAGTGCCAACGGTGGTTATGAGCCGGCAACTAAGGAAGATATCAAGCTGCGTTTTCCATAAAATTTATTTTCCGATTTCCTCAGAAATGCTGACATAACGCTGGGCCGAACTTGGAACACCCACCCCTGAATAAAATCGGTTGATGAACCTGCGGCGGCTCATCAACCGATTTTTTGTTTGCAGAACTTGACGACCGTCAATTTAGTCCGGGCGGAGCTTCCCTATACTTAGATGGTGAAGGGAGAGCTGCATATGGTTAAGATTCAACAATTTTTCACGAAGTACCGCCACTCGATCGTGGTAGTCACGACAGTCAT
This sequence comes from uncultured Lactobacillus sp., assembly GCA_945971245.1. Taxonomy (GTDB): domain Bacteria; phylum Bacillota; class Bacilli; order Lactobacillales; family Lactobacillaceae; genus Limosilactobacillus. The sequence continues at coordinate 1,777 of CAMFOZ010000148.1, read as the reverse complement.
GCTGGTGCTGGCAGAGGCGGCCCGGTTTGGTGTCCACAGCCTGTTGGCCTACCAGGCCATCATGGCTGTTGCTGGCCTTATCGGTTTGGCACCGATCCTGCTGACGGCGATCTCGTCTCTGGAAGTCCGGTTGATCTCCATTGATGTTCTCGTCAGCATTGCCGTGATCGGAGCGTTCATCATCGGCGAGTTCAATGAGGCGGCAATCGTGACTTGGTTGTTCATGCTGGGGGAAGTCTTGGAAGATGTGACCCTCCAGAAGACCCGGTCCGCTGTTCAACAGCTGGCCAACCTGGCCCCGCAAACGGCCCTGGTGGTCAATGACGACGGCACCACCAGCGAGGAGGACGTCGATTTCCTGGATGCCGGAACCCGGGTCCTGGTCAAGACGGGGGCCCAGGTACCGGTCGACGGGACGGTCCGCGCCGGGTCTGCCCTGGTAAATGAGGCCAGCATCACCGGTGAGTCCCGCCTAGTCACCAAGCAGGCAGGCGACCCAGTCTATGCCGGTACCATTCTGGAGAACGGGACGATCACGGTGGAGACAACGGCGACTGGGGATGCCACCACCTTTGGCAAGATCATCGAATTGGTGGAGGAGGCCCAGGATTCTCAGACCAAGACCCAGCGCTTCATTGACCGCTTTGCCAAGTACTACACACCGTTCGTTCTGCTAGCGGCGGTCATCGTGGGCCTGATCACCCGAGACTTTCGCCTGGCCATCACCGTGATGGTTCTCGGTTGCCCCGGGGCCTTGGTCATTGGGGTGCCGGCCTCAACGGTAGCGGGGATCGGTAACGGTGCCCGGCGGGGGATCCTCTTCAAGGGTTCGGACGTCATGGACCGGCTCCGGCATGTCGACACAATCGCCTTTGACAAGACCGGGACGCTGACCCTGGGTAAGCCCGCGGTCAAGGATGTTCTGGTACTGGCCGGGGACCGGCAGACGATCATCGACCAGGCAGTGGCGATTGAACAACAGTCGGATCACCCGCTGGCCCAGGCAATCACTGACCTGCCAATGGATTGCCAGCTGACCCCAACTAATGTAAAAACGGTGAAGGGGCAGGGGATCCGGGCCACGATCGCGGGCCAAGAGTACCGGTTAGGTAACCAGCAGCTGGTTGCGGGCCTAGTTGAAAATGCCCCCGACCTTAAGGAGAAAACAGCACGATTGGCCGCCGCGGGCAATTCCCTCGTGATCTTCGCCAGCGCCGACCGGAGTGAATTGGCCATTTTCGCCATCAAGGACCAGCTCCGTCCGCAAACCGCACAAGCCCTGCGGCAGCTCAAGCAGTTGGGTGTCAAGCACCTGGTTATGCTGACTGGGGACAATGCGGGGACGGCTAAAGAGATTGCGGCGGCTCTCCCGATCGACGAGGTGCACGCGGAAATGCTGCCTCAGGACAAGGCCCGTTTCGTTGAGCAGGAACGCCAACAAGGCCACCGGATCGCCTTTGTCGGGGACGGAATCAACGACAGTCCGGCTCTGTCGGCGGCCAACGTGGCCGTGGCGATGGGGTCCGGAACGGACGTGGCAATGGATGTTTCCGACCTCGTCCTCGTGAAGTCCGACCTGGCCAACCTGGTGACCGGCTTTGAGTTAGCTAACCAGACGATGCGGAATATGAATGAGAACATCGTGATCGCCCTCTTGACGGTTGTCCTGCTGTTCATCGGTCTCTTCGTTGGCTACATTGAGATGGCTTCAGGGATGCTGATTCACGAACTGAGTATCCTGATTGTGATCTTGAACAGTATGCGGTTAATCAAATAT
>CAMFOZ010000147.1 GCA_945971245.1 uncultured Lactobacillus sp. | reverse complement strand
AAGATCTTGATCAAGCTGCACAGATGCTAGCTGAAACCAAAGAATCAATCATTAATGCCTATGAGCTTAAAACAAACCTACCCCGCGAGAAGATTTCAGCCATGATGGATGACGAAACCTGGATGAACGTTAACAAGGCCATCGAGTTAGGCTTTGCTGATGATATGCTAGGTCAAAATAAAGATATCACAGATTGTTATTCCTATTCGGATAAGCAATCGGATCTCGTTGTCCTCAATAAACTCAAACGAACAAGCCAAAATACTATCTCTGTAAAGTCGCTGCAAAAGCGGCTTTCTTTGTTATCACACTAATTTTTAGGAGGACTTATCAATGAGTAAAATTACTGAATTACAAGAAAAGCGTGCCCGTATTTGGAAACAAGCAAAGGATTTCCTAGATGCTAAGCAAAAGGAATCAGATGTACTCTCAGCCGAAGACAATGCCCGTTATGAAAAGATGGAGCAAGAAGTTGTCGACTTAGGTAAGGAAATCAATCGACGGCACAAGCAGGCAGAAATTGAAGTGGCACTGAACCAACCTACCTGTAAGGCCCTTACTAATTCCCCAACTGCTGATCAGCTACCAAAGAGACAGGATGCTTATGCAAAAGATTTCTGGAAAATGATGCGTGGACATGCCGTCGTGGATGCTCTTAAGGAAGGTGCGGACCCCGATGGTGGTTTCTTAGTGCCCGACGAATTTGAAAACCAACTTATCCAAAAGTTGCAAGAAGCAAACGTGCTGCGAACGATCAGTCATGTCATCCAAACCAATAGCGGCGAACACAAAATTCCAGTGGTAGCCAGTGAAGGTACTGCAGCCTGGCTCGAAGAAGAAGCGGCCTACACAGAGTCCAACACTCAATTTAGTCAGGTGTCACTAGGCGCACATAAGTTGGGGACCCTGATCAAAGTATCAGAAGAATTACTAAACGATTCCGCATTTGATTTGATGTCTTATCTCTCCGATGAATTTGGACGCCGACTCGGTAATGCTGAAGAACAGGCCTTTTTAACCGGTACCGGTACTGGTCAACCTACTGGTATCCTAACCGACACTAATGGCGCTTCAGCCGGATCCACAGCTGCCAAGGCCGATGCGTTAACTTTTGATGATTTAATTGACCTTTTCTATTCCTTAAAGGCGCCATATCGTCAAAACGCTGTCTTTTTGATGAACGATGATACCGTGAAAGCCATCCGCAAAATGAAAGATGAGAACGACCAATACATTTGGCAACCTTCCGTTCAGGTAGGCCAACCAGACCGAATTCTTAACTGTCCGGTTTACACTAGTCCATTCATGCCGACATTGGCTGCTGCTAATAAGCCAGTTCTTTTCGGTGACTTTAACTACTACTGGATTGCAGATCGAGAAGGACGAACCTTCAAACGTCTGAATGAACTTTATGCCGTAACTGGTCAAGTTGGCTTCTTAGGCTCACAACGAGTTGACGGTAAAGTTATCCTACCAGAAGCAATTAAAACCTTGTCCATGGCTGCTAAATAGAAAGGATTGATGAAATGTGGCTGCTATTACTTTGGCCGAAGCAAAAGCCTACCTGAGGGTGGATAACACTGTTGAGGATGACCTAATTACGAAGTTAATTGGATCGGCAACAGCTACAGTCGAGAATGTACTTCGTCAACCACTATCCGCATTCGACCCCCTCCCCGATGATATTCATACCGCAATTCTTTATACCGTGGCTTACCTTTACGAATATCGGGAAACCGCCGATTTTGATGCCATGATCAAATTTCTCCGGGCCATCTTGTCTCCTTACCGGAAGGAGGAGTTTTAATGCAACAACAAAACAAACGTGTTAGTAAGATTGCTGATATTGGTGAACTAGATCGACGCATTACTCTAATGAAAAAGAAATATGTCGGCGAAAATCCTAATACTGGAATGTCGATGTACAAAGATGTTCGCCTCGGTGATGTATGGGCTAAAGTCTCGGCATTGCACGGTCAGGAATACTACACGGCGGTATCCGTTAAATTGGAAAAGCAATTGTCCTTTATTATCCGATATCGTGACGACGTTGACGAAGAAACTAACATCTGGTTTGAAGGACGCGGCTACAATATCGGCTTTATCGATGACGTCAAATACAACCATGAGTATCTGGAAATTAAGGCCGAGTATTCGAGAGGAGTTGATAATCCAGATGAAGACAACTAGTTTAACCATCATCAATACTTGTTTTGGTGATGTTGGTGCATTTCTTGGCTGGTTTTTAGGCGGCCTGGATGGCTTTTTGTATGTTCTACTCATTTTCATGGTGGCGGACTATATTACCGGTGTGCTCTGCGCAATTAATGAACATAAACTCTCCAGTGAGATCGGTTTTCGTGGTCTCACCAGAAAAATGCTGATTCTACTCTTAGTAGGTATTGCCCACTCTCTTGACGTCTATCTGCTAAAAAACGGTTCGGCCATCCGAACAGCAACAGTCTTTTTCTATATCTCTAATGAAGGAATTTCATTACTGGAAAATACCAGTCGCTTAGGCTTACCTGTGCCCGATAAGTTAAAGAGTATTCTCCAACAATTACATGACAAGGATGGTGATAAATCATGATTCCTGGGATTGATATTTCTGAATGGCAAGGACATGTGGATTTCAATGCAGTCAAAGCAAGTGGTGTTAAGTTTGTTCTAATCAGAGCTGGCTATGGTCGGTCAGCGAGCCAAGAAGACCGTTACTTTGCAGAACACTATACCCAAGCCAAAGCAGCCGATTTACAAGTAGGAGCTTATTGGTATTCCTATGCTATTTCTCCCGAAGACGCAGCTAACGAAGCTCGTGCCTGTTTGACTGTTTTAGGTAACCGTCATTTTGATTATCCAATTTACTTTGACCTCGAAGAACAATGGCAATTCCATCAGGGACGTGCCTTCTGTGATAGTTTAGTCAAAAGTTTTTGCTGTGTGCTAGAACAAAACGGTTGTTACGCCGGTCTCTACATCTCACGGTCACCACTACAAAACTATATTTCATCAGCTGTCGCTCAGCGTTATGCTATCTGGGTGGCTGAATATGGTCCGCGTTGTAACTATAGTGGTAATTACGGAATCTGGCAACATTCCTCTACTGGTTCTGTTCCAGGTGTCAATGGCAACTGTGATCTGGATTATTCCTATATCGACTATGCAGCAGTCATTAACAAAAAGCAGCCAATCACCAGAAAGAACCCTGATGAACTAGCTGCTGAAGTTTTAGATGGTCAATGGGGTAATGGTGCTGACCGTCAACAACGCTTAACCGCTGCCGGTTACGACTATGCGGTGGTCCAAGAAAAGGTTAATCGTCTCTTAAATCGTAAGTCAGTTGACCAAATTGCTCGTGAAGTTATCCGTGGCTCCTGGGGTAATGGTAATGAGCGAATCAACCGATTGAAGCAAGCTGGCTATGACCCCACCCAAATTCAAAAACGAGTTAATCAACTATTGTAACTTTTGCCTGTGGACTACGGTCTGCAGGCTTTTTGTTGTTTCTATGCTAAAATATTAGCAGGCCGGAAGTATTGGGTCGCTCCCAACATGGAAGGCTTAGCAGTTAACGTAGCTACACACCCCTCAAATAATCTGAACTGCGGAGGTGAAAGTCATGTTATTTAGGAAAAGACTGGAGGAGTGGCAATTACTGCCGCCATAATTATCGTGGCAATTGGCCAGCTAGTCATTGACTGTGCTAAAGCCTACGCGATAATAAAAAAAGCTAACCATAATGGTTAGCCATCCTTCAGTCACCTGAACTGCGTTTGAGGGTAACGAGGGGCAACTCGTTGCTCTCTTTTCATTTACAATCATATCTAATCTATCTTGATTTTTCAACTTTTAGCTGGTTTTCTGCCAGCTTTTTTATTTTACCATGGTTTACTTTTCCACTTTTCCTGGCTTATCAGTGGAGGTAATTAAACATGGCAAAAAAAGTACAATCAGTGACTCATCAACCACTGCAACAAGCTAGCAACAAAATTAACTCTGAACAACTCATGAACGACTTGCACTATCAGCAATCGCGGCAAATTATTCAAGAGCTACTTAAAAAGGGCTTAATCACGCCTGATGAATTCAACCAAATCGATACCTTAAACAAGCAATCATTTTCACCACTATTAGGCCCTGGAAATGTTGATACATCAAGGTTCTAGAGCTAACATACCACACTGATGAAAGGAGGAATGTCATGTCTGTCTCTTATACACATCTCCGAGCCCACGAGACCGAGGCTGATCTC
>CAMFOZ010000146.1 GCA_945971245.1 uncultured Lactobacillus sp. | reverse complement strand
GTTTAATGAGCAGCCGTTCATTCAGAACCAAAACTCGATTGATACGGTCAAGCAGATGGCCTTGCAATACCAGGATAAAGACGAAAGCCTGCTAAATGGCCATTGGCATGATCAGAATATTCTGCAAGGTCACGCCGAGAATATCTCAGCCTTTCAAATCTACATTAACAATGTTTCAGGATTGCGGGCCCGGCCATTTGACGAAGCACGGGGATCGGATTTCATTAACACCAACAGTGTGCCGCTCTTCAGCGTCAGCAATATGGATGATCTGCAAGCGATGATTTACTATGGGGTTACCCTGATGCTCTTCAAGGATGCGGATGATCTCTTTGGACATGCCCAGAACTTCCTGACCAATTATCAGTCTAATAACCTGATGTCAGTCTATCCCTCTTTGACGGAGGGGACGGGAACTGGTAAGTATTCCAACGGAACAACCTTTACTTATAAGCTCCAAAACGTCGACATGCACTTTATCTGGGCTGGTCAAAACCAAGCCGGACCGAATCAACCAAGTGATGACAACACAACCGGTTGGCGAATTTCATCGGACGGCAATCACTATGTTTACTATCAAAATGGTCAACCGCTGAGTGGCCGTCAATATATTAAGCTGCCAACCATCAAACTAATTGGTACTTAGTTGACAATGGAGTTGTCCAATCTGGTGTCCAGAAATGGGCTGGTACCTACTACTACTTTGATCCGCAGAACTACTTACGGGTGGATAATGATTATGTCCAATCCCAGTGGGGCGACTGGTACCTCTTTGGTTCGGATGGTCGAATCTTGACTGGTGTCCAGAAGTGGGCCGGTAGCTATTACTACTTTGATCCGGTAACCTACCTGAAGGTAACGAATGATTATCGGCAATCCCAGTGGGGTGATTGGTACCTCTTTGGTTCGGATGGTCGAATTCTGACTGGTGTCCAGAAGTGGGCCGGCACCTACTATTACTTTGATCCGGTAACCTACTTACGGGTTGACAACAATTACGTACGGTCACAATGGGGCGATTGGTATATGTTTGGCCCGGATGGTCGGATTGTTACGGGACTCTATAATTGGATGGGTAGCCTCTACTACTTTGATCCAGTAACCTACTTAAAGGTAGTCAACCAGTACGTTTATGTTAATGGAATTCGTTATTGGGCAAACGCGAATGGTCAATTGAGCCTGGCCTAGTGTAAAATACCGCGGAAAGCCTTGTCGGTGATTTGTTGTCGGCACGGCTTTTTTATGTGCCGGTTTGGCAGGCGACTTAGGGATTGTTGAAATGATTTGAGCAATAAGGTATAGTAAACGTGGTGTTAAGTTTAATTTTTTCATAAATTTAGGGGTTGAAAATATGGAAGTCAAAAAACACTTCAAACTTTACAAGGGTGGCAAACAGTGGCTGGTAGCTGCTGTTGCTACGGTTGCTGTAACAGCGGGACTAGTATTAGGTCAGCAAACGGTTAATGCTGATACAGTAACGGCGGCAACGACGACTGAAGTTACTGCTACTAAAGCAAATGATGCTACTGCTAAGACAACTGATTCTAGCAATACGCAGCCGACAGCTGGTGAACAACAGACGGTTAACCAGACGACGACTACTAAGACGACTACTACTAATCAGAAGGATTCGAATAACAATCAAGAAACTGGTACGACTAGTAGCAATGTAGCTGAAAATGACGGCAATAATAGTGCTAAGAATACTGATACTATCAAGTCCAGTACGCAGGAACAAAGTGCAGCGGCCCAGACTAACAATGCTAAAGACGGTTGGAAAAAGGGCCAGGATGGCCAGATGACCTACTATCAAGATGGTCAGAAGTTGACCGGTCGGAATTACGTTGAATTGCCGACGATTCCTGGGACCAACGTTAGCGGTGCCAAGAACTGGTACTTAGTTGATAATGGGATTGCTCAATCGGGTGTCCAGAGTTGGGCCGGTACTTACTACTACTTCGATCCAACAACCTACCTGCGGGTTGATAACGACTATCGGCAATCTCAATGGGGTGACTGGTACCTCTTTGGTAAAGACGGCCGGATCCTAAGCGGTGTTCAACAGTGGGCTGGTACTTATTACTACTTTGATCCGGTAACCTACTTACGGGTTGATAATAACTACGTTCAATCGCAGTGGGGCCTTTGGTACATGTTTGGCCATGATGGTCGGATTGTAACCAAGGTCTACCCTTGGCATGGTTCATACTACTACTTTGACCCGACGACCTACCTGCGGGTTGATAATGACTATCGGCAATCTCAATGGGGTGATTGGTACCTCTTTGGTAGTGATGGTCGTGTCTTGAGTGGCGTTCAGAAGTGGGCCGGTACTTACTACTACTTTGATCCGGCAACTTACCTGCGGGTGGATGACAATTACGTTACTTCCCAATGGGGCCAGAAGTACATGTTTGGCAAAGACGGGCGGATTGTAACCGGTCTTTACAAGTGGGACAAGAATAACCAACTCTACTACTTTGACCCGACGACCTACCTGGCTGCCAAGAATACTTACATGCGAGCTAATGACGGTAACTGGTACCTCTTCACTGATGACGGTACCGCAGCAAGTCGTGTTGCCAAGTGGGCCGGCACTTATTATTACTTTGATCCCGTTACTCACCTGCGGGTCGACAACGACTACCGGCAATCACAGTGGGGCGATTGGTACATGTTTGGCCCTGATGGTCGGATCGTAACTGGACTTAAGGAATGGTATGGGAATACCTACTACTTTGATCCAACGACCTACCTGAAGGCAACTAATAAATGGGTAAATGGTCAATACTTTGGTGCTGACGGGGCCCGTTACCAAAACAAGCTGCTTGTTCAAGGAACTAATGCTTATTACCTTGATGGCAACGGTAATCCGGTTCGTAATCGGACGATGACGATTGATGGTACGACTTATCGCTTCAACGCCGATGGTGTGGCAACTGTAGTTCCACTCAATACAGATAATGCTTCTGTTCAGAAACAGCGGTCGCAGATTGCTTCCTCTATCGCTAATGCACTACGTTCGAAGGGAAGCATTGATTACGATTGGAACAACCAAAATGATAATTTTGCGGCCTTTGCAATGCACGATACTGCACAGCTTGTTGCACTTTCAAAGAAGAATGACTTGGATCGGCAGGCCGGCCAAAAGATCCTTGGTGATCAAGGACTTGATGCTGATGCAGATCTAATTGAAGAAAACCTGGCAAGAAATGCTCTCTTGAATGGTAGCGTACAAAACATCTTTACGATGAACTACAAGCTGAGTGATTTCAGCGATAGCGCTGAGTACATTAATCAGGTCACCAATGATTATGTCAAGCAATTGAAACTTGATAATGTTGATGGCGATATCCTTGGTGTTGGTTCTAATTACGATAGTGCAACCCAAAACATGGTTGTTACGGCGATCTTATTCAAGAAGGGCCCTGCCAAGCCAGTTGCTAAAAAGGCAACCTCAACTGTTCCGTCGGCTACGGTCACGCACGTTTACAATAATAACAACGAGGTTAAGAACCCCTTACAGGTGGGCGCAACCGTTGGCAACGATGAATTAGCCAATGCCCTGGCCGGGATCAACAACACAATTTTGACTGGTCCGAAGGGTGAGGTTATCCCACAGAATATCCTTCAGTTGTACTACGATGCCTTGAAGGGTGCCCAGGGACAGAGTACTGGGTTGGTAGGTCAAAAGATCTATTCTAATCAGAATGGTGATTACCATTATGTTTACTGGCTAGAAACTAACGAAGGTACGACCAAGAATGATTCATGGACCGTCTTCATGAATAACAACAAGGGAGTCAAGTATGGCGATCCGATTAAGGTTGACGTATCAGCAACTCTAACTTGGGGCAAGCCAGCCGCTAAGCCCGTCTCTGGAGTGCCGACCTCACAGATGACCCAGGATCAAATCAATACCGCCTATGCTACGGGATCAGATACTGGTGCCAGTCATGAGGCAGTCAAGGTTGAGAAGATTAATAACTTCAATAACTCTCTTGCTAAGGGTGTTGACGTCGGCTCTCTGATTTCACTGGAGAATGCTGGTGTAACCTTCTATAACTTTAACGGTCAAAAGGATGATCTGTTTAACGTTCTACAGCAAGCCGGCGTTAATTACATCCGTCTGCGGGTTTGGAACGATCCATACAATGCCAAGATGCAGACCTACGGTGGTGGTGTCAGCGACGAGGCCAACCTGATTGCGCTTGCTAAGCGTGCCCAAGCACATGGGATGGCGATCCTGATGGACTTCCACTACTCTGACTTCTGGGCAGACCC
>CAMFOZ010000145.1 GCA_945971245.1 uncultured Lactobacillus sp. | reverse complement strand
AAAGCCGATTTAAGATTGGAATACTTTTAACTATTGGAATTACCCTATTGGCGGGACTCATCCTGGCTACCCCCGTCTCTGCTGACCGTGTCACCACGGCAACTGACAGCAGCCAGAGTACCAAGATCACTACACCGAGCGATGACAGTCATACGGACAGTAGCTCAGCAAATACAACAGACAAGTCTTCTTCTGCGGATTCTGATACTAAGAATAGTAAGGTTGGCCAAAACTCAACCAGTACTAGCCAAGCCACCACTAACTCAAGTAGTACCGTTGCTAACACTGATAGCACCAACTCAAATAGCACCGCCGCGACTAGTAATGATAAGCAAGATTCGACAACTGTAGCCGTCTCAGTTGTCAGCAACCAGCAGTCAACTAACCAAAACACAGCAACCCAAACTAATAATGTTGCGAAGGCTAAGGGGACAAAGAAGATTACCCTTACTACACCTAATAGTCCTAAACGGATTACTGCTCAAAATCTCAACCAAAAGATTTCCCTAATTCCCCAAGTAAGTAAAAAGGCTTTGGCGATGACCGGTGGAGTTGCCTCACTGGTCTGGGTGCCAACAGTTGTCGTCATCTTTAACACCCTTGTCTAGGATCACAATAATATGTGACCCGCTTTTTATTTTAAAAACAAAGCAGCCAGCAGAAAGTCCGGACTTTCTGCTGGCTGCTCCGTGTAAGTAGGTAGGCAATCACTACCTGTTCTGTATTGTAACAGTCATTTTTTACTTAGGCAATAGGATGGGTGCATAATTATTTATTAAATAGCCTATCCCCTGATAGACGGGTATTATTCATATTATTGAATAAAATAATCAAATCAGTATTGCTAATTAATCTTAAGAACATTAAAGTAGTTGATGTGACTATTGTTGAAGGAGTTATTTATCATGGAACAAATTTTTCTCACCGTCCTGACAATTATCTTTATCGTCGAAAGTTTCTTTGAGATTCGCTACTTTGCCCAGATTAGAAACGTTTTTGTTAATTCTGGTCGGGTCACACCTACTAAGCGTGTTCAGCGAATTATCAAGATTGAAAATATGTGGAGCTGGGTCTCCTGGGTATTCCTGTTCTTGTTATTCATTCTTCCCGATGTCTACACGATGCTGGTAATCTGCGTAATTACCCTGATCGAAACCTGGGTGGTCTACGAACTCTACAACGCACGTGATTACGTTCAAAAAATTAACAAATAATGCGAAAGGAACCGGTCGAAGATGGCTGGTTCTTTTTTATATCAGATAATTGTTTGACAGCTAACAATTATCTGAATATAATGCATACCGAACGACCTTTGAAAAGGAGTAATGAAATGACTAATCAAATGATTAACATTGGCCGACTGATTAAACGTGCAGATGTCAGTCTCACCCGGCAGATGAATGACTTTGCCCGACAGAATGGTCTGACTGGCAATCAGATGAACATTATCGATTACCTAAGTCGCCAAGAAGCCATGGCTGCCGACCAGAAAGCGATTGAAAATGAATTTAACATTCGCCGTTCGACCACCACGATTATCCTCCAGCGAATGGAAAAGCGTTTCTTGATCCAGCGCATTGTCGATCCTCACGACCGGCGCAGGCGACAGGTCCAGCTGACAAGCAACGCCCGGCAGCTAGTCCCAATCGTCCACAACTATATTAGTGATCAGGAAAAGCGATTAACCGATCGATTCTCAACGGACGAACTTACAACGGTTGCACGAGTACTGCAATACATTGAGGAGGCTGACTAAACATGACAGATAATAGTGTTAAGATCCCACCTAAGGTCATCGCTGCAGTTATTGCTACCGGACTATTGTCGTTTTGTGGGGTGATTGTCGAAACCGCCATGAACGTCTCCTTCCCCAAATTAATGACTGAGTTCAGTGTGACAACCAACGTGGTCCAATGGATGACCTCGATCTATTTGCTGGTTGTAGCAATTATTGTTCCTTTGTCGGCGCTTCTGAAACGATCTTTTCGGACTAAGCCCCTTTTCCTAACCGCCGTTACTTTCTTCATTTTAGGGGTTATTATCGATGCCCTTGCCCCCACCTTCCCGATTCTGTTGACTGGACGATTGATCCAGGGACTGGGAACTGGAATTTCGTTACCGCTAATGTTTAACATTATTATGGAGCAAGTTCCCCGGCAACGGATCGGTCTGATGATGGGCTTTGGGAACCTGATCACCGGGATTGCCCCTGCTGTTGGGCCAACCTTTGGGGGCATTATTGTTTCCAGTCTGGGTTGGCGCTGGATCTTTTATATTCTTCTTCCCTTCTTGTTGGTATCGTTATTACTTGGGATGTGGGGAATCCAGCAAAAAACGGCTCCGGTTCGGCAGCACTTCGATATCCTAAGCTGCTTGCTGATTGCCGTGATGTTCACTGGCCTAGTTGTCGGCTTCAGTAACCTGGCAGCATTACCGTTACAGAGTTGGCCGGTCGGTGGTGCAATCCTAATTGGGTTGATTGCCATGACCCTACTGAGTTGGCGTTCACTTAGTATCGCCACCCCGATCTTGGATTTCCGGCTCTTTGGTAACCACCGTTTTGCTGGTCACGTGCTGATCTTCTTCCTCACCCAGATGTGCTCCCTCGGCTTTGCCTTCCTACTTCCTAACTACATTCAATTGGTTAACCATAACACTGCCCTGCTCGCGGGACTGGTTGTAATGCCGGCCGGTTTCTGTGGTGCCCTGTTTGCGCCCATCGGTGGTCGGCTGCTCGATCAATATGGTCCGAAAAAGCCAGTACTAAGTGGCAGTATTCTCATGACGGTCTCTATTCTGATCTTTACGCTCTTCTCCCCGGCCATGAGTAACCTGGCCATCGCGCTTGTTTATATGCTTTATATGAGTGGTATGGGGTCATTGATGGGTACCGTGATGACCAGTGCCCTGGCCAGCCTTCCGAAGAATAAACAAACTCAGGGGAACGCTATTCTTAACACCCTGCAACAGTTTGCCGGTTCAATGGGAACTTCATTAGTCGCAATGATTGTTGCGAAGAGCCAGGTCGGGGTTGGAAAGACTGCCGCCGCAACTGCGCTCGGAACACAGCATGCATTTATTTTGATGCTAGTCTTTGTAGTGATGATTGTGATTGCAGTATTGCGGTTTGTTCCGCAGCGCCTGAAATGATTTTTGAGGATTTCTTTTTAGGAATTCTTTTTTATTTTGGCTTTGGTTAAAGTAAATTTCAACTAAAATGTACAAAATCAATTAAAAAGCCGTCTGGCAAGAAAATTACTCACCAAACGACTTTAATCATATTCACTTTAGCTGAACAAGTAGGCTAACCAGCCGTGCCATATTCGTGACCGCTTCTTATCCGTTTTCGTTGCTGATTTAATCTCCAATAAATTTGTATCAAGGTAGCGTGCGATATTCATTCTATCAACCCCTTAATTAGCAAGGTAGCTCAGTGGCTTATCAACGTTAACCTTCGTTCCCTGGTACTTCTTCTTGATCCATTGTTGAATCTGTTGGTTGTGGTAAAGGGTTACCAACTTCTGGTAATTCTTGTTGTGCCGGTTCTTTTTGGCAGTGGCGATGACATTGATGTTGTTCTTCGTACTCTGGTCAACCTTTTCATGATAGATCGAGTCTTTAAGTACGTTTAAGTGACCTGTCAGAGCAATCGTGTTCCCAATCAGAACCAGATCAGTGGATTTCAGCACCCGGGGACCGGTCGTATCGTCGATTTCCTTGAACTTCAGATTCTTTGGATTAGAGGCGATCCCTTCCGTCCCGGTCGTTGGGCCGAAATTTTTCTTTAGTGTGATCAGACCAGCACTCTTCAGGAGGAGCAGGCCCCGCGCAGTGTTAGCCGGGTTGTTGGCGATGGCCACTGTGGCCCCGTCAGGCACCTGACTCAGGCGATGGTAGCGATCTGAGTAGATCCCCATGGGTTCCAGGTAGGTAGTTCCCAGAGCAGCCAGTGGTGCCTTTTTATTTTCCTTATTATAGGTCTGCAAGTAAGACCAAGATTGGAAGGCATTGACATCGATCTCACCGTTAGCGGTGGCCTTGTTCAAGGCAACCGGGTCGGTAAAGCTCTTCACCCGAATCTTCAGTCCCGCCTTCTTGGCCTGGTCTGACTTGGCAATGTGCTGCCAAATCTGTACATCGGGACCGATTGTTCCTAGGGTGATGGTTCTTCTTCCCAGTGGTCCCCCGTTGGCGGCACTACTCAGGCCAATCCCAGCGGCGATCACGATAATAATCCCGATCACCCACCACCAGATTGTGCGTCGCTTTCTTGATTTACGCATTGAAACCCGCTCCTCTCTT
>CAMFOZ010000144.1 GCA_945971245.1 uncultured Lactobacillus sp. | reverse complement strand
CTTACTTGTTTTCGTCCATCTCGGCACGCAGCTTCTTGCCGACTTCTTCGTAACCTGGCTTGCCCAGCAGGCCAAACATGTTGACCTTGTAAGCTTCAACACCCGGTTGGTTGAATGGGTTGATGCCATTCAGGTAACCGGAAATGCCCATGGCCACTTCAAAGAAGTAGATCAGGTAACCAAGCGTGTACTCGTTTTCTTCTGGAATATGGACGGTCATTACTGGAACACCACCGGCTGTGTGAGCCGCCACAACGGCTTCATAAGCCTTGGTGTTGGCGAAGTCCATTGTCTTACCTTCCAAGTACTTCAGACCATCCAGGTTGTCGTCCTCGCTTGGGATTTCGACGTCGTAGTTTGGCTTGTCCAGCTTAACAACGGTTTCCATCAGGAAGCGCCGGCCCTCTTGGATGTATTGACCCAGGGAGTGGAGGTCGGTGGTGAAGTTAGCACTGGATGGGTAGATGCCCTTGTGATCCTTACCTTCGGATTCACCAGCTAATTGCTTCCACCATTCGGCAAACATCCGCATGTTTGGCTCGTAGTTTTCCAGCAGTTCGGTTTCGTAGCCCTTCCGGTAAAGAATGTTCCGGTAAGCAGCGTACTGGTAAGCTTCATTCTTGTTCAGGTCAGGATCAACGAAGTCTTTCTCGGCCTGGGCAGCCCCGGCCATCAACTGGTCGATGTCACCACCGGAAACAGCGATTGGCAACAGACCAACTGGGCACAAAACGGAGTAACGACCGCCGACACCATCTGGGATAACGAAGGATTCGTAACCGTTAGCATCAGCCTCGGTCTTCAGGGCTCCCTTGGCCTTATCAGTCGTGGCATAGATCCGCTTGTTAGCCTCGGCCAAGCCATACTTTTCAATCAACTTCTTCTTCAGAATCCGGAAGGCAATTGATGGCTCAGTCGTGGTCCCGGACTTAGAAACGATGTTGATGGAGAAGTCCTTGTCCCCGATCAATTGCAACAGGTCGTGAACGTAGGTCGAACTCAGGGAGTTACCAGCGAACAATACCAATGGATACTTACGGTCCGCAGCCTTCTGTGCTTGATAGAAGGTGTTGTGGAGGAAGTCAACCGCCATGCGAGCACCAAGGTAGGAACCCCCGATCCCGATAACAACTAGGATGTCGGAATCATTCTGGATTTTCTTGGCTGCGGCCTTGATCCGTGCAAATTCTTCTTTGTCATAATCACTTGGTAAGTGCAGCCAGTCACGGAAATCAGCACCAGCGCCAGTTCCGTTACGCAGTTCGTCATCAGCTGCGTTTACCATTGCCTGCATCTCACCCAATTCGTTATCATTAACGAATTGCTTTAGTCCGGTATGATCAAACGAAATATATGCCATGATCTTTTCCTCTTTTCAACAAACAACATGCTTCCAACTTTTGGAAGCGTTTCACTCTTTCAACAGCTCTTATGTTAGCGCTTCCTTTTTTAACAAGTCAACCGGTTGACAGGATTTTTTCGTAAATTTTCCTAAACACTAAAAAACGCCTCGTCAAATAAATTGACAAGACGTCGCTTAATTTAGGATTAGTGGTTAATTGATTGCTTCTGTGGGGCTAGACTACCCTGGTGTACTGACCGCATTTCCATAACATGCTTACCCAGGAAGATCAGAGCAGCAATGATTAACATCATTACCCCGTAGATCCGGAATGGAGCAGCCAGGCCCAGGCCACTGAGCGGCTGACTGAGCAGGTGGTTAAACCATGCATCAGCCGTTGGGGAGAAGAATGCCCCGAAGTTAAAGCCGATCAGCACAAAGGAAGTAATCTTAGTCTGCAGCTTCATCGGTGCCATGAACGGCAGGATGTTGAAGATCAATGGGGTCAATACCTGCATTGGGAAACCAACCAGCAGGATCCCGGCCGCAATGATCATGAAGTTGTTACCGCCGAAGCCAAACAGGAAGTTGGCAATGGCCAGCAGAACCAGGCCAATATAAATAGTACCGATGTAACCGAAGTGCTTTTGCAGAGTCCCGTAGCAGGCACCACCGAGCGTGGCCCCGATCAGCATCAATGACAGATAGGTCCCAGTACCTTTAAATTGAGCACCGTTGATGGCAACGGCCAGGCCAGGGAACCGGTCTTCCATGCCGATGAAGTCCATCTTGATCAACAGAACAAAGGCCAGGATAGCAATAACCAGTGGACTGATCTTAGTAACCTTTTCATGGGTGATTGGTGAGATCGTTTCTTCAGTTTGCCCATCGTCAGTGTTGGCACTGCTGTGGGTATCGTTTGGAACCCGCCATGCGAAGAAGGCCATCACGGCAAAGGCCAGGCCATATACCAGGAAGGCGGCGTGCCAACCAGCATAGATCAGTAGCAGGCTGGAGATGGTCAGCGTGCAGGCGTTCCCGATCTGTTCAAAGGCGGAACGCCAGCCCTGCATGCTGGTCCGTTCGTGACCTTGGTACCAAACCGAGATCAACGAAATCGCCTGTGAGTTATACAGCCCATAACCGGCACCCAAGAAAAGCCGAGAAACAAGGATGACCCAATAGTTGTTGGCAAATGCTGGAACCAAACCGGCAATCCCAACTAACGTAATCCCGGCCATGATGATGTGCTTATCAGAAATGTTGAACCAATCCTGAAGCAGTGGTGAGAGAACCACGAAAAACATAACAGCAAAGGATGGTGCCGTCACCAGATATTCAACTTGTGGCTGGCTAATCGCCAACGACGCCTTGATCTGTGGCAAAGCACTTTGAATTGCGTAGGCGCTCGTAACCATGAATGATGCGGACAGGAACGCAAGCTTAGTCGCCATTGATTGACTATGTTTCATGATAAAACAACCTCCAAACTCGCTAAAACAAATAAATAATAACTTTTATATTTCACTTATTATCTTTCAACACCTATATGATAACCGGTCGTCCTATTTTAGTAAAGCGCTTACATTAGACCAATCACCTTCTAATAAATTTTTACCCGTTTTACTAGCCTCTACTGTAAGGAAAATCGCCTTTTTTATAAAAAAGCCCAATTTTATAACAAAAATTGGGCAAAATTATGACCGTCAGTCATCAAGTGATAACCTTCACAACAGTTTTTATTGAGATTCATAGGGGAATGGCCCGACTTCTCTTCGCATCCCCTAGCTTAATATTACGCCGTCACACTACTGATCAACTTGACTGGTAGCGTTGCCGACTTAGCATCCTCGCCATCGATTAGTTTAAGAAGGAGCTCCACCGCCTTGGTGGCCATCTCCGGAATCGGCTGCCGAATTGTCGTTAACTCTGGCGATAGCATCCGCGTAATGCTGGCCCCATCGTATCCAACCACCTTCAGATCATCGGGAACGTGGCGGTTAAACTCCTTGCCGACCCGAATAATCAGACTAGCGTTGGTATCGTTGTCGGCAAAGATGCCATCAACCTCGGGATGCTCGCGGAACATCTTCCGAAAGACCCGTTCCTTCTCTTCATCCGAAACATCGAATGAGACGTCATAGGTGATCGCCGGCCGGTTGTACTTATGCATCAGGTCTTCGTAGGCCTGCCGCCGCAACTCGTTCGGCGATACCAGGTTGACCGGGTAATTGGTGTGGATAATGTGCTGACAGCCATCATCGATCAACCGTTGAACAGCCAGTAGTCCCCCCTGATAGTTGTCAGAGGAAACCACGGGAATCTGCCGGCCCACGAAGCGTTCGATTGAAACAATCGGCCGGTTAGCCTTCTCATACTCCGAAATCCCCTGGTTATGGGATCCGACAATCAAGCCATCCACCTGGTGGTCCAGCAGGAGACGTAGGTAACGCTGTTCCTTGACGGGGTTGTTCTGGCTGTTTCCCATCAGGACCCGGTAATCCAAGGAATCAAACCGTTTTTCCAGCTCTCCTTCCAGTTCAGCGAAGAATGGGTCATTGACGGTTGGGAAAACCAGGGCCACCAGCTTGGTCCGTTGCTTGAACAACTGCCGGGCAACCACATTGGGCCGATAGTTGAGGGCATCCATCGCCTCATGGACCTTCTTGATGGTCTTATCACTGAGGTAGCCCCGGTGATTCAGCACCCGAGAGACCGTCGTCTTAGACACTCCCGCCGCCTTGGCAACATCTTCTAGTTTGATTGTCTTTTTTTCGATCATAACTTCTCCCCTTAAATAACTATTGTCTATTATAGCATAGCGACAGTAAAAGACCCGGCAGTGCTAGACTGTCGGGTCTTTTGAATAGGGATTACCAACCGAGTTCGGCGGCATTATCAGGTAGGCTTAACTTACCAGCTGCGAGCTCTGCGCAGGCCTGGTCGATGATCGCAAAGGCCTGGT
>CAMFOZ010000143.1 GCA_945971245.1 uncultured Lactobacillus sp. | reverse complement strand
AAATCATACGCTAAGGCTTTCTAATTTACACAAACTTCTTGACACTCTCTAATTTTCTCATCATGATTATCCTCAGAAGTGAGTCCTGCTAACCATTCATAAAATAAATGATTCAATTGATCGTAAAACCTTGCCGATATTTTATTGGCAAAAGCACCTGTATCATTAAGCCCTCGCAATCCACCAGCATTACTGGCAAAACGCCACACAAGTGAACCCACTTTATTTGTCACTTCAACAGTATCTTCAATCTGCTGGGGCCATGAATTCCGGTTAAACTTATTATCATCAAACAGAACATCCGCCTTAATTTGCATTTCATCCACAAATTCAGCTGCCGGTGATTGTGAAGTTGCATTTCCATCATTTATTAACCCTACTGTCGTTAAATGAACAGGTAAATTTCGATCAATCTGTCTTTCATACTTCAGCCTCGACAACCATCTAACTATTCCAGGTTCTTGACTACTATTTGATATACCTTCACCATTAGTAATCCGAATATATTGCCCAAAGTTACGCCACATTGCTTTCCCTAACGAATTTAGCCACCTAAGCTGCGGCTTATATTTTTTATCCTTCTTATCCAACTTCCAAGTTGTCATTGGCTCTAATGCCGCATTTTCATTATCAAGTTTAGGTAAGCCTGCACTAAAAATCGTAGGACGCTCATTATTCCACTCAATATGAATTACTCTTGACCAAATTGTATATAACTGGGCTATATTTTCAGGAAAATAGTTATCTTTTCGCATCTGTACATAGTCATCTACTGAAAACTCCCAAGTCGGATGCTGATCTATAATTTGCTTACTAAATTTAACTGTTGCAGGGATAAGAACTAGATTTAACATTAAGGTCTCAAATAAATTACTACCGGTAATAAAGACCGGATCTAATCCATATAGCCATCCTTTGGAAACAGAAAATTTTTCTTTAGCTATTACCTTCGTTTTATCAGTTACAGCAGTAAAATTCTGATAAGTAATTAGCCAACGAGTAAGCGCAGCTAAAGAAATATCATCTTTATGTGTGGGTGTATTGGGTGAAAAAATATCAGGTTTATTATTACTTTCTGAGATAGTTCGGTTCATCTGCTTAACAGCCACTGTTCCTTTTCCCTTAGCGATAGCTTTATTCTTAGGAACCAACGAATCATATTGTTCACGTGTCACCTGATAAAATGGCGTTTCTTCATCAAATAAATCGAAACGTTGAATGTTCTTATGCAGATATTCCGTAACTACCTTGGAAAAACTACTTGTACGATAGAAATTATGCCATGTCGCTAACAATTCCTTTTCAATTCTTTTTCGTTCACTGTCAAAGGCATCATCGTCAAAAGAAACCGGTCGCATCTGATCATCAAGTTCAATCCAATCATAAGGCTGATCATTAGCATTGTATCGTGAATAAACGGTTGTAAGAATTGCTAATATAAAACGTAAAATAGCAAGATCCTGCGACCTCATTTCCCCCGCTAATCGTCGATAATGGCCAGCATTTATAAAAAGCGTTTCTAGCGACACTTCTTGCTCCTGATTTTGATCATCAATAACTTTAATCCAAGGATCCGTTACTAAATTAAAATGTCTCTCACTCATCTTCCTCATCCTTCTCGTACGTAAGTCCTAGGCTTCTAGAATATTGAATTTGCCAACCATTAAACCTTATTTTGAGATTTTGATCTAACGGCAAGGCAATCATCCCCTTAAGCCAGATGCTATCTTGCCAGCTGTGGTAATACTTTTCAGTTAAACTTTCGAGTTTATCAATTGCCTTGGCGATATCAGGTGTTACTGCATTAGGTAGGCGAATTAATTGTTGCGCAACAGCGTCATCATTCACATCAGCTAGACTTCTTCCATCAACTAAGAAGTCACCATTCTTAGTATGTTGGACCAGAACAACCTCAATTGATTCTTTAATGTCACGTACTGCGGCCTCGGCGGTTGCATCATTATCGATTCCCTGTTGGTCACGATCAAGCCAGCCATGAAGATTGTCATCAGGTTCGGGGGTATCTATCTGATATGCCTCAGCCTTGTTCTTTTCCTTTGTTTTCATGACCTGCACATCATGGTAAGGCTCCGCAATATTAGGAATCTCTTTATCAGTAGCTTGGTCATATGTCTCTTGAACAAGGTTAGATATATCATCGGGAAGATATACGGTATCCGGCAAAAAATGATCGGTCTTCATCAACCAATACTTTTCATAAATTGCCTCGTTAGCATCACCATAATCCCCCAACGAATTAATTCCCAGAATATAGGTCATCGGTTCACTAAGCTTCTGAGGTCGGTCAATATTATGACGATGCATTCTCCCCATCCGTTGTAGGATCAAATCCATCGGAGCAATGTCTGTAAATAGAACATCAAAGTCAATATCAAGTGACTGTTCAAGTACTTGGGTACCAATAACAACCATTTTTTCAGGTCGTTTAGCCCCTTTCCCAATATCTTTCTGTAATTTTTCTTCTAATTTCTCGCGATCCGTGGCTAAGAAAGCAGAATGAAGAAGAAGCTTAGGAATACCAGTCGGAACTAATTTAGACAATTTTTGAGCACGCTTAACAGTATTTACAACAATCCCAGCAACACCACCGTCTTTTATGGAATCAGCTACCTTTTCCATTAGCTGGTCATCATCACAATTCAGCCGGACTATCTTAACCTTTTGTGGGTGAGATGGCTGTGGAAAATCATCAAGCTGTTTTACCTTTTCACCGTCAAGATAGGTCAGCAGTGGATAAGACTCGTTGTCCTGCCAGCCAACCAAATCATGCATTCTATGGCCATACTTTCCTCGATAATAAGCTTTAATCAATTCCGTGCGCTTTTCTTTAGGTAAAGTGGCAGAAAGCGCAATTACCGGAATATGATAAGCACCCAGCCATTGTAAGGCGCGCTTAAGATAGGAATTCATATAGGAGTCATACGCATGAATTTCATCGATTATTACTATTTTTCCACTCAAGCCAAGGTGGCATAGGAATAGGTGTTTCTGCTTAAGACTCATCAACAACAAGTGATCAATTGTCCCAATCGAAAAATCTGCTAGCATTGACTTTTTACCAGAGAACCAGCTATTAATGACCACTGATCCCTGATCATCAATATTTTCAGCATGTGGAAGACGTCGATTTTCTTTATTGAACTGAGCCTTTCCATGCATTAGCTTAATAGGCAAATTAATATTCTCCTCTTTTGCAAGGCTATTTACCCACTTGTCAACTCGACTAAACATTGCGTTACTGGTAGCTTGTGTCGGTAACCCCATAAAAAGCCCCGTAGAATCGGTAGTAAAAGATAGTTGCTCCGCCGCGGTTAGGGCAATTTCCGTCTTCCCAATCCCCATTGGTGCCTCAATAATAATCATTCCGGGATCGCTAATCCTACCAATTGTCTCTGACATCATGCGTTGGACTATACGCGGATTGAAACCCCATCGCTTTTGATATTGATTGTTAACATCCATCACTAATTGTGGTACCCAGTGTCCACTGATATCCCAGGTGTTCATCGCCGACTCAAAACGTTCTTCCATATTCAAATCATTTAATCCTTGATCAAGTTGAACCAAAGGAAACATCGGTAGTGATGGATCATCATTAAGGTACTCACTAGAAGCAATCCAGTCAGCCATGATGAGTAGACCAGTTAACAATACTGCCTGTTGCTGATCGATATCTGGAATCACATCAAGGCTAGTGTAACCAGAAAGTTGCAGGCCATAGCTAATTAACTCTTGATGAACGCCTAACCAAATTTTCTGTAAATGATCGTCGTTGTCCGATTGTAAGTAGTTACTGGTATAAGGACAAATTTGATCATACGAATCAAAATATTCGTTAGCTGGTTTTCCATGATGAGCACCAATAATTGCTCCAACTGAAACATTTAGCCCATTCTCTTCTAACATCGTTTCACCGGCAATCGCGTGGGGAGATTTTCTCCGTTCAGCTGGCATAAAATCATTTAAAGCTTCAAAGCCACTCCGGAGAAGCTTCTCCAGTAACTCACCGTCTAATGTTTGATCCCGATCATATGATTGTTTAGTTTGAAATGCCGGGGTGGCCTTACCAATATCGTGAAAAAAGCCAATAAATTTCACAAGCCGTTCTGCATCATCTGCCGACAGTTTTCTCCCTATAATTAGACGTTGATTATCATTAAGCCAGTGGGAATATAAATAATTAATGACATTTTGTGTATCAATCAAGTGCGCTACTAAAGGAAGCCACAGTTCTTGACCATCGCAATTTTCTTTGAGAGTGTCAAGAAGTTTGTGTAAATTAGAAAGCCTTAGCGTATGATTTAGA
>CAMFOZ010000142.1 GCA_945971245.1 uncultured Lactobacillus sp. | reverse complement strand
AAGAAGACCCCAATCATCACCGAAGCTGAACTCGGTTGGGAGATCTTTGAAGGACACCTGGTTAGTGTTACCGGGAGTAACGGAAAGACTACGACCACGACCCTGACTCAACTAATGCTCGCCAAGAGTTCGACTCACAACGTTAAGTATGCGGGAAATATCGGGGTCTCCTTCAGCAAGGTCGCTGAGGACTTGGGGCCAGATGACACCCTGGTTACTGAACTGTCCAGTTTCCAGTTGCTTGGTTGCCCAACGATCCATCCCCACATTGCCATTATCACGAACATCTTCTCTAACCACCTGGATTACCACAAAACGCGGGAAAATTACATCAATGCTAAGCTCAACATTACCCGTAACCAGACCAAAGATGATTTTCTGATCATGAACTGGGACCGCGACGAATGGCAAGAGATTGCTCAGCGTTCCCAGGCCACCATCGTTCCTTTCTCCCGGCTCAACAAGAGTCATGAAGGGGCCTACGAAGAAGACGGCATGATCTGCTGGCGGGGTGAGAAGATCATGAAGGCGAGTGATATCCGCCTGATCGGTCCCCAAAATGTTGAAAATGCTTTGGCAGCGATCGCAGCTGCTAAGCTGAGTGGGGTTTCCAATGAGGACATCATTAGTGTCTTGACAACCTTTGGTGGGGTTCGTCACCGTCTCCAGTACGTCATGGACTACGAGGGGCGGCGCTTCTACAACGACTCCAAGTCAACTGACATTGAAGCCACTGAGGTTGCCCTTCAAGGATTCGATCGGCCAGTGATCCTTCTTGCTGGAGGTCTCGATCGGGGTTACACCTTTGAACGGTTAGTACCGTACTTCAAGAAGCACGTTAAGGCCATCATCGTCTTTGGTCAATGTAAGGACAAGATGAAGGACGCTGCAGTTCAGGCTGGTATCCCAACTATTCTAGAGAGTGAAAATGCGATCACGGCGGTTCCAGAAGCCTGGAAGGTCAGTGAACCCGGTGACGTAATCCTCCTGTCCCCAGCAAACGCCAGTTGGGATCAATTCCCAAGCTTTGAGGTCCGGGGGGACAAGTTTATCGAAGCAGTTGAGAAGTTAACGAATCAAAAGGAGCAGTAAAACAATGCGGTTACTTGTATCTGGTGGGGGCACTGGTGGTCATATCTACCCAGCGCTGGCCCTGATTGAACGTTTGAAACAGGTTGAGCCTGACACGGAAGTCCTGTACGTAGGAACTACCCGTGGACTCGAAAATAAGATTGTTCCGGATGCGGGCATTAAGCTTGAAACCATGCACATGCAGGGCTTTAAGCGGTCCCTTTCCCTGGATAACCTGAAGACCATCTACTTATTCCTGCATTCTGTCCACCATGCTAAGAAGATCATCAAGGACTTCAAGCCTGATGTTGTCTTGGGAACTGGTGGTTATGTCAGTGGGGCGGTCCTGTACGCTGCGGCTAAACACCATGTGCCAACGGTAATCCATGAACAGAACAGTGTGGTTGGGGTTACCAATAAGTTCCTCAGCCGTTATGTTGACCAGATCGCAATCGCCTTTGAGGCCGCTCGGGATCAGTTCCCCGCTGACAAGGTAACAATGGTGGGGAATCCCCGGGCCCAGCAAGTAGCTGCCCAGGCTAACAGTGATTTCTCCTGGACCAGTTACCAACTGAAGGACGATGTGCCAACCCTGATGATCTTCGGGGGTAGCCAGGGGGCACCGAAGATTAACCAGGCGGTGGTGGATGCCATCCCTGAATTTAACAAGCGTCCATACCAGGTGATCTTTGCCACTGGACAGAAGCGCTACGACCACGTCAAGGAACAGTTAGCCAATACCAAGATCGGTGACAACGTCAAGGTTGTTCCGTACATCAAGGACATGCCAGCCAAGATGCCACGGGTAGCCGCCCTGGTTTCTCGGGCAGGGGCCACGACGATCGCGGAGGTTACCGCCCTGGGTGTACCGACCATCCTGATCCCAAGCCCATACGTTACAGCTAATCACCAGGTGAAGAATGCCCAGGCGCTGGTTAAGAACAATGCCGCGGCCATGATCACCGAGGATAAGCTGGACGCTAAATCACTGCTACTGCAGGCCGACCGGATCATGGAAAACGATGACCTGCGGGCTAAAATGTCAGCGGCATCTAAGAAGATGGGGCGGCCTGATGCGGCGGATCGCCTGATTAAAGTCTTGCACACCGCAATTGATGAACACCACTAGGAAGTAAGGAGGACGGCTGAAGATGACAAGGGATCACTATGTCTCTGAACACCAGCGCTATGCCAAACGATTGGCAGAGCTGGAAGAAAGAAGCCGTCAAGCCCACGAAAAGGCACAGCAAAAGCAGGTCAAACGACCGATCAGCAGAAAACTACCCCGCTTGCGGCACCACCATTACCGTAAGAACGGAGAGCGGGTATTCAAGCTGGTCATGTTGTTTGGCCTTATCTTGCTCCTGATGCTGTATATTATTTCGCCGTTGAGTAAGCTCCAATCTGTCGACGTTGCTGGCAATAAGGAGTTGTCGACGGCAAAAGTCGAGCGGGCGGTCAAGGTCTATCCGGGACGCTTCATCTGGGGAGTCTACTTCAACCGCCAGCAGCTCTGTCGGCAGGCACGGGTCACCCAACCACGGATTGCCAGTGCTAAAATTAAAATCACAGGTCCGCAGAGCATGAAGATCACGGTGCAAGAGAACCCATTGGTCGGGACGGCTAAGCTTGGTAATCAGGAGTATGCTGTCTTAGGGGATGGTCACTTGCAGAAAACGACCATGAAGAGCACGGGAATTGACTACCGGCAGTTTAGTGGTCATCGGACTGACCTAGAGTTGGTGGCCCGGCAGATTGGAAAGTTGAAGCCGGCTATCCGTGCCGGAATTTCTGCGGTTGTCTACCAGCCAACTAAGCAGATGCCCGACCGGATCATTCTGTATATGCGTGATGGTAACACCGTCTTGGCCAACAAGGAGACTGTTGGTGAGAAGATGGCATACTATCCTGGCATTGCAGCTAACATGAAGAAAAATGGTGTTGTCGACCTGCAGGTTGGGGCCTTTTCTTATGATTACGGCTCAAAGGACAAGTGATAAATTTTGAAAAGCTTGTAATAATCCATTTGAGCGTGGGTTTAACTGTGGTAAAATCTTTATTAGGTCAATATTAAATTACGAAAAAAATAATTTCGGATAATAGTTTTAGGAGGGTTCCGACCAAATGAATAATTCAGAGGTTTATGTTGGATTAGATATTGGAACCACCTCGATCAAGGCAATGGTCTGTGAAAATGTAAAGGGACAATTGAAGGTCATCGGCGTTGGCGTTGTACCTTCTGCAGGTCTAAATCGTGGCGTGATTGTTGATATTGATAAGACCGCTCGTGCAATTTCTCAAGCTATTAAGCAGGCCGAGGAAAAGTCTAATATCGATATTAAAAATGTCGTCGTGGGGCTACCGGCAAACTACCTGCGGATGCAACGGGTACATGGTTCGATCACGATTGCGTCACAAGGACAGTCACGTGAGATTACCGATCGAGATGTGATCGATGTCGCTAAGGAGACTTTGACCCAGAGTATCTCGCCAGAGATGGCAGTTCTCGACCTAATCCCAACCGAATTTACGGTGGATGGCTTTGATGGCATCAAGGATCCCCGTGGAATGGTTGGTGTGCGTCTCGAGATGAAGGGGACGCTGTACACTGGTCCTAAAACTATTATTCATAATACCAAGAAGGCTATTCAGCAGGCCGGATATGGCATCCGCGATTTTGTCATTGCACCGATTGCCACCGGCTTTACGCTCCTCAACGATGGCGAACAGGACTTTGGAACGGTGATGATTGATCTTGGTGGTGGTCAGACGACGACCAGTATCATCCATGATCATCAACTCAAATACACCTTCGTCGATCCCGAGGGTGGCCAATACGTTACTAAGGACATCTCAACAGTCCTTAATACTTCGCTGCGTAATGCCGAACAACTGAAACTTGACCATGGTTATGCGATGGCATCACTGACTAAGGCTGATGCGCAGGTTGATGTTCCAGTTGTTGGTGAGAATGCTCCGCAACAGTTCTCTGAAGAGTACCTTGCTGAGATCATCGAAGCACGGGTTCGGCAGATCTTCCAGCGGAGTCGGCAGCGTCTGCAGGCGATCCATGCACCACGGCTACCCGGTGGGGTGGTCTTAGTTGGTGGTGGTGCCTCCATGCCTGGGATTGTTCAGCTAGCTCAGCAGTATTTCAAGGAAAGCGTCAGTGTTTACCAGTCTGACCAGATGGGCGTTCGTTACCCACGGTACTCATTGGCTTTAGCTCTGACGATGTACGAGAGTCAACTGAGCGATGTTGACCGGCTGATTAAGCAAACCTT
>CAMFOZ010000141.1 GCA_945971245.1 uncultured Lactobacillus sp. | reverse complement strand
AATGGTAAGCAGCTGGTCCACCGGTTAAACATGTTTCAAATCACGCCTGCCCAGTTCAAGCAGGCACTGGCAAAGATTAAACAGGAGGAAGAGTGATGAGTCAGTCACCAGAAATTGGTAGTCGTACCCGGACCCGGGCGATCATGGAGAAGTATGGGATCCATACTAAGAAGAGTTTCGGGCAGAACTTTTTGACGGACCTGAATGTCCTCAACAACATTGTCACCGCCGCTAATATCACCAAGGACGATAACGTCATTGAGATCGGCCCTGGGATTGGGGCGTTGACGGAGCAGCTGGCCCAAGCTGCGGGAGAGGTGTTGGCATTAGAAATTGATACTGACCTGATCCCGGTCCTAGATGAGGTTCTCGCGCCCTACGACAACGTCACCGTCCTCAATCAGGACGTCCTGGAAGCTAACCTGCCAGCACTGATTCAGGAGCAGTTCACTGACCTGACCAAGCCGGTGAAGGTGGTCGCTAACCT
Organism: uncultured Lactobacillus sp.; assembly: GCA_945971245.1. Classification (GTDB taxonomy): domain Bacteria; phylum Bacillota; class Bacilli; order Lactobacillales; family Lactobacillaceae; genus Limosilactobacillus. The sequence goes on along the minus strand of CAMFOZ010000141.1, from coordinate 3,955 downwards.
GCCGTACTACATCACCAGTCCGATCCTGATGAACCTGCTGGCTAGTCCGGTTAATTGGGCGGCAATCTGTGTCATGATGCAGAAGGAAGTTGCCCAGCGCTTGACGGCGGCCCCGGGGACCAAGCAGTACGGGGCCTTGACGCTGGCCATTGAGTATCAGATGGATGCCAAGATCGCCTTTGATGTTTCTCGGCGGGTCTTCGTACCTTCACCGAACGTTGACTCAGCAATCGTTGTTTTGACGCCACGTAAGCAGCAGTTGGCGGTCCAACCGTTTGATAAGCAGAAGCTCTTTGGCTTCATTCGCGGTTGCTTTGCCCACCGGCGGAAGAGTCTTTGGAATAACCTCCAGGGAGTTATCGGCAAGCAGCCCGCTACTAAGGATAAAATGGCAGCCGTTCTGGATGAGCTTGGTATTTCACCGCAGATCCGGCCGGAACGGCTAACCCTTGACCAGTTCATTGCCCTAGCAAACGCCCTGCACGCAGCTGAACTCCTGTAAGAATTCGTTCCACACTGTATGACAGTTCTTTGAATTATGTACATTAATCCGGTATACTGGTTAGTACAGTGAGGGGGAAGACGATGCCAAATAGTATTGCTGAAATTAAGGAGCTGCTGAACAACCGCATTGGTCAGCAGGTGGTAGTGAAGGTGCAGGCCGGTCGCAAGCGGGTGAAGACGCTGCACGGTACGTTGAGTAAGACCTATCCAGCAATCTTCATTGTTCACCTGGATGGTGATGGCGATGACCTCCAGCGGGTCTCATACACATATGCTGACCTGTTAACCCATAACGTTTCGCTTGCTTTTGAATAAAATTAAGTCCGCACCAAATTTGTCTTTTGGTGCGGACTTTTTAGTCAAATCAATGCATTTTGCTAATACTTGCCAGCATGCTACCGGCATTAGTATAATCAAAATAAGATCTTTTCCGGGAAGGAGTGGTGTTCGCGATGCTTGTTACAGAAAAGGCGCCCGCAAAACTTAACCTGAGTCTGGATACCCCCATGCGCTACTTTGACGGTTCGCCACGCTGGGACATGGTGATGGCCTCGGCCGACCTGGCTGATTACGTGACCGTGGAGACACATTCCCGGCCCGCGACAATCAAGGTTTACACCGACAGTGGCTTTTTACCCAATGATCAGCGTAACCTGGCTTACCAGGCGGCTCATATTCTCCGCAGTCGTTTTCACTGTCGGGAAGGGGTAACCATCCGGATCAAGAAAAACATTCCCGTGGCGGCTGGCCTGGGCGGGGGTTCCTCGGATGCGGCCGCGGTACTCCGGGCCTTAAACCGGATCTGGCGTCTCGGCCTCAGTCAGCAGGAACTGGCTAAGGTGGCTCTGACGATTGATTCCGACGTACCCTATTGTGTCTACAGTCGGTTGGCCCACGTGACTGGGCACGGTGAGCAGATTGAACTGCTCCCGGATAACCCGCACTACTGGGTGGTGATTGCCAAGCAGCAGACGAGTGTCTCCACCCCGCAGATTCTTCGCCAGATTAACTATGAGAAGCTGGAACACCTGGATAATAAACGGCTGATTGCATGCTTGAAGGCCCAGGATTGGCAAAACGCCGTTAAGTACATGGGCAACGTCTTAGAGCCGGTGACGATGCAGAGTCATCCGGAGATTCGTCGGCTGAAGGATAAGATGGTCAGTCTGGGCGCAGATGTGGCCCAGATGAGTGGAACGGGGCCGACCGTTTTTGCCATCTGCCATACTGAATCGCGGGCCCACCGTATTCAAAATAGTATCCGGGGCTTTTGCCGGGATGTGCATGTCGTAACCCTGTTATAGATTAAAGGTTGGGACCAGGGAAAATGGTCGCCAACCTTTTTTCGTGGCAAGACTTGCACACCAGTCTAATCTTCGGTAAGATAGTTCATGTTGTAAATAGTAATCATTACTATTTAATTAGAAGGAGGCAGATGGGTGAAAAGAGATAAGTATTGGTTGGGCGTTAGTGGCCTGGTGGTGGTCCTGCTGGTGATCCTGGGACTTTCAATGATTCCGTGGCGTACCATGCACCAGGAACGGCGACCGATCCGGGTAATTACCAGCCTGGACTTTTATGGTGAAGTCGCCCAAGAGGTGGCCGGTAAGTATGGACAGGTGACGGCGCTCATTAATAATGCTTCCATTGATCCGCATGATTATCAGCCGGGCACTTCCCAGGCGCAGAAGATGGCCCAGGCTAACGTGGTAATCCAGAATGGCCTCGGCTATGACCACTGGCTGACTAAGCTGACTCAGTCGGCGGGCAGCAGGCATTACACCGTTGTCGATGTCGGCAGCCAGGTGGCCCACAAGCATTCCGGGGACAATGAGCACGTCTGGTATGACCCGCAAACAATGGGGCGCCTGGCAGATACGCTGGCCAGCCGTTACAGTAAGATTGACCCTGAGCACCGGGCCTATTACCAGCGGCGTGCTCGGCAGTATCACCGTTCGTTGGCACCGCTCAATCGTGAGATCGCCCGGGTAAAAGCCAACGTGGGTGATAAGCGGGCAGTCGCGGTCAGTGAACCGGTCTTTGACTACGCATTGAATGCCTTAGGTTATCGGGTAATTGATGCCCACTTTGAGAAGGCAATTGAGGACGGTAACGACCCGTCACCACAGGATATTCAGGAGCTACAGCAGGCGATCATTAATCATCAGATCGCGTTCTTTGTTGAAAACCGGCAGGCGAGCGACCACGTCATCAATAACATGGTCCGGCTGGCCCACAAGCATGGCGTGCCGGTACTGAAGGTGACCGAGACCAAACCAAATGGCGTCAGCTATGTTCAATGGATGTTAAACCAGTACCGGCAGCTGGCCCGGATTCAGCAGGAAGGAGAATAGGATGGCAGTTGTATCAGTAGAGGATCTTAACGTGGCCTATGGGAACCACCAGGTCATCTCGGACCTGAGTTTTACGGTGAACGAGGGGGACTTCATGGTGGTCGTCGGTGAAAACGGGGTTGGAAAAACCACCCTCGTCCGGGCCCTGCTCGGCTTAATCAAACCGCACGGTGGTGAGATTGATGTGCCCGCTAGTAGTCAGATCGGTTATGTTCCCCAGTTTCGTAACATTGACGAGGAGTACCCACTCTCAATCCGGGATTTTGTATCATTGAACGTCAAAAGGGGCGGCTTTCCCTGGTTGAGTAAAAAGGAACGGGCTAAGGTCGACCGGATGATCAGGATGACCGACCTGACGGCGATTGCCGACCGTCCCCTGGGGTTAGCCTCCGGTGGGGAGAAGCAGCGGGCCTACCTGGCACAGGCCCTGCTCCGTTCACCCAAACTATTGATCCTCGACGAGTCGACGGCCAGCTTGGATAACGAGATGAAGTATGAGCTGCTTGACCTAGTGACGCGCTTCCAGCAGGAAAACTTGAGCGTGATGTTCATCACTCATGACTGGGACCTGGCCCGCCACTTTGGGACCCGGTACCTTCAGATGATGCCTAATGGTTATAGCGAGGGGCCCATCAATGAGCTCCCTGAACCGGAAGAGTAGGGGGTGACAGAATGTTAACATTAGCTTTCATGCGGCATGCCTTCATCGCCAGTACCTTTATCGCGGTGGTTAGTGGAATCGTCGGGGTATTTGTGGTGGCACGGCAGCTGTCGTTTTTGACCCATACCCTGTCCGAAATTGGCTTTGCGGGAGCCTCGTTTGCGGTGTTTGCCGGCTGGCCTGCGTTGGACGGGATGATCCTGTTTACCATGCTCAGCTCGGTCCTGGTTGGCCAGATGAGTATCAAAGAGTCGCGGCGGGAGGCCGTAATCAGTGCGGTTTCAGCCCTCTTCATCGGGTTGGGGATTCTTTTCCTGTCGTTGAGCAGTCAGACGGCTAGTTCCGCCACCAGCATTCTTTTCGGGAGTGTCGTGGGGATCAGTGCCAATGAAGTCCACCAGCTGATTGTTCTCTCCGCTGTGGTCCTGCTGATTAC
>CAMFOZ010000140.1 GCA_945971245.1 uncultured Lactobacillus sp. | reverse complement strand
GTCAGTATTATTTATTTGAGTCCAGTGGCTAACTTATTCTTGAAATTTAGGAGGAGAAAATTAATATGATAATGCTGATTTTATCTTTAATCGTAGCCGTCGAGCACCTGGGGATTATGCTCCTGGAGATGTTTGGCACACCCCAGCAACAGGCCCAAGCATTTGACATGCCATTAGAGTATGTCAAGCAAGCACCGGCCCGCGTGGCGCTGGCTAATCAGGGGATCTATAACGGGATGCTGGGCGTTCTGCTGATCCTCAGCTTTTTGCTCTTTCACGGCGCCGTCTTGGTTATAGTTTTGCGTCTGTTACTAGGCTTCATCGTGGTTGTGGCCTTGTACGGGGGAATGACGGCGACCCGGAAGATCTGGCTGGTGCAACTGTTGCCGGCCGCCCTTGCCTTGCTGGTTACTTTTTTATAGAACGGATAAAAAATACCGAGCCCACAATGGGTTCGGCATTTTTTTAATCTAGGGACTGGGAGTAGACTAATTCATCAGTTGAAATCTGTTCGTTCAAGGCGTTTGCCAGCTCCTGCGAGAGTTTTCCAGCGGCCAAGCGTTCCTGAACAAAGCTGTGCTCCCACTGGAAGGCCTCAATCGAGAGGTTGGTGATCATGTCCAAATCGAGATCCTGTCTACGGCTGAAGAGTTGCTTCTGCTGGAAGAAGACCCGGCGGACCATTGCGACCTCATTGGCATTGGTGGTGTTCTCCACCGAATGAAGGTACTCATCCACATTGTTGTTGACGATTGTGAGCACCTTCAAAATAGCCTGACGTTGCTGCTTGATGGGCCTGCACTGTCTGTTTGTGACTGGCGGCGGGCATAATGTCCGGGTGGTACGAACGGAGGTGGCGCTTCCGGAAGAAATGCCACTTGAGGCGGTGCCAGAAGAGGCTCGTGAATTCGGTCAGCTGATGCTGCGGTGAGCGGAAGATTGATCGATTGACAAAGTGAGCATACATGGCGGCCTCCCGATCGCTGATGGCCCCGTCCGCATTTAGCTGGTCCAGGGTCTGCATTTCGACCTTATGAGCCCGGCTCATCAGCTGGGTAAAACGTTGCTTATTGAACTGGTGGTACTGGTTCATCTGGGTGCTGAGCTGGTCGATGACAATTGCCCTTTCCCGTGAGTCCTCCGTCTGGGTCCGCAACTGGTTGATGGCGTATTGGATCGTGGCGATGAGCTGACGGTGAAATTCTTCTGGCGTGTAGCTTTGCGACTTAGCTGGCAACATGAGCGGGAAGACAATCGCCCCGACCAGCAGGCTGATGAGGATGACGATCGCCGCAATCAGGATCATGGAGTTCCGAAAGGCGAAGGCGTGGTGGTTGATCATTACCGGCAATGAAAAGGCCAGTGACAGGGTGATTGTCCCGTGGATCCCCCCGATGGCCATCAGGATGCTGTCACGGTTGAGCTGGTCATTGGCTGAGCCGATCCGGACCAGTCGGAAGCGGACCCAGCAGTACCGCAGCAGGGTCATGATCAGGTAGAGAACCAGCGAGATCACGAAGAGGCGTCCTAAGTTGGGAAGGCTGGTACTTCTGAGAACCTGAGGGAGCAGGACTCCGAGGAGGACAAAGACCAGCCCATTGAGCGCGTCGCTGATGATTGTCCAAGTGGTGGTGGTGGCCATCTGGACCTTGGTCGAGGTCAGGCGCAGACGGTTATAGAGAATACTATGTACTACACCGGCGGCCACCACGGCGAGAATGCCGGAGAAGTGGAGTTCCTCGGCCAGCCAGTAAACGACAATTGGGGTCATGACGTTGATAGGGATGACGATCGAGCCGATGTCGACGTGGGATCGCATCAATTGGGTCCGCAGTTTGATCAAGAGAAGGCCCATGATTGCTCCGAAGATGATCCCCCCGAAGAAGACGTAGACAAAGATCCACAGACCGTGGCCGACTGAAAAGTCCCCCGAGCGGTAGGAAGCTAGGGCAAGGTCGAGGAGGACGATTCCGGAGGCGTCGTTGAAGAGCGACTCATATTCAAGGGCTCCGTTGACGTTTTCGGGAACCGACATCCCCGTGGTGATCGACTTAACCGCCACCGCATCAGTCGGAGTGATGATGGCAGCGAGCATGAAGGCTAGGGTAAACGAGAAGGTCTGCGGCATTGCCAGATGAAGGATGGTCCCGGCAATGATGACGGTTACCAAGGACAATACCACTGCAATCGAGAGGATTGATCGGAAGTTGCGCGAAAGGTAGGTAAACGACTGGTTTTGCCCGTCGTTGAACATTAAGGGCGCGATGATCACCATCATGAAGATTTCTGGATGCATCGTGAAATCAGTCGCCGTGGTCGGCAGACTGGCGAGCAGCACCCCAGCGATGATCTGGTAGATCGAGAGTGGGATCTTAGGGTAGATCAGGTGAATAACGTTGGCCACGACGACCGTGGTCAACAGCAAAATGATTCCCAATAGTAAAGCCAATGAAAAAACACCACCTTAAAGATTAATAATATTATAAACAGACTGCGTCATTTTAACATTGGGAGCGCGAATTTGACAACATACTGAAAAAACGAGGCTGGCGAAAATTTTCGCCAACTTCGTTCTATTCACGTCCCAGCAGCATCTTGACTGCCATTGCGATGTTGTAGATGAACAGTAATAGGGCAATCAGCAGGGCAAAGGTTAACAAAACTCCAAACAGGGCCCCGGCATGGAAGGTCGCCTGATACAGGGATGCAATACTCATTGTAAGGATCGCAAAGATGATGTAGAGCAAGGGGAAAATTTGTGACCAGAAGGCCTTGCGGGCGTTTTTAGTGATACTTGGGTCGTCGCTTGCCCGGGCGATAATCCAAACGATGAGTGGAAAAATCACCGGAAGAAACAAGATGCTAAGGTAGGAAAGGGCATTGACGATCCGGCTGGTGGTACTGCTTTGCATATTAAACATCCTTTTTTACGTTTATTATGCCTGATCAGTCAGGGGAGTGCAATAATAAGGCACTGGAGGGCAACGACCAGGCCGATAAAAGTCGTCCAGTCCCGACGCGTTAAGGGAATCCGGTGCGCACTAGTCCGGGCCTGTCCCTCCACGAAACCGTGACTCTCCATGGCTTGAGCCATCTGATCTGCCCATTGGCTGGCAGCCAGGATAGCCTTGAAGTAGAGCCGCGGCGACCACCAGTGCAGGGTGATTCCCCGCATCTGGCCCGCAATTCGGATGAGGCGGACCTCCTGGTAAATACGGGGGAAGAGGTTAAGGGCGGCTAGGACCCCGTATGCAAATTTACTCGGGAGATGGCAGTTCTGCTCAAGGGACTGCACCAGTTGCAGGGCGCTGGTGGTGCAGCTAACCGCCGACCCGGTCAAGACGTAGACGTAGAGCCGACTTACCAGGACCCAGGCAAAGTAGACGTTGCGGCTGGGACTGAAGAATGCGATGGTGACGAAGATCGCGACCGCCGGAATCAGGGTAACGGCAATCATCCAGGTTAGCCGGCGCCAGCTCACCCGACGGTAGATCAAGTAGGCCAGAGCTAGGATGATAATCACCACGTTGCTGAAAAGGTGATTGGTAAAGGTAACCTCCAGGGCGATGATAAGTACCAAAAATAATTTTAAGCTTGGATTCATTCTTGCACCCCCTGATAGAAAAGCTTTCCAGCATCTAGGCGAAGGTGGTAGTCCACCAGTTGGTCAAGCCCCGTCAGCTGGTGGCTAATGATTACGATGGTTTGGGGCAGGGCTTGTTGGCAACGCTTGATTAGGTCAAAGACGGTGGCCAGCGAGTCCCGGTCAAGGCCGGCGAAGGGTTCGTCGAGCAGGAGTACGGGGTGGCCGATCATCAGCATGACCAACAGCTGCAGCTTCTTGCGCTGGCCGCCGCTGAGCGAGTACACCACCCGGTCCTCCATCCCTGCTAGACCAAAGTCATTTAAGATCGTCTTCAACCGATTGTTAGTGAATACGGGCTGGCGCTGATAACGGGCACTAAGGGCCAATTCTTCGCCGACAGTAACGTTGAGGAACTGTTCGTTGGCCTGCTGGAAGACCAAGCCGACTTGGTAGTGATATTTCCCGGGTGATAATTTCTGAATATCGACTTTTAGGTAATCAATCTCGCCCTGGTAGGGGATCAGCCGGGTGAGCGCCTTGAAGAAAGTCGATTTTCCCGTTCCGTTTGCCCCGGTCAATAGGGTAATCTTATTTTTAATGATTGCCAGGTCGGGAATGGTGAGCAGCTCCCGATTGCCGCGGCTGATCTTGACGTCGTTGAGCCGGATGATCGCTGGCGCCGTTGTTGCTGGAACGGAAACCTGGAGCGGCGTACTAGCAGTGGCATCTGCTCGTTTAATGACGGCCGCTCCTTGGGCAGGGGTGAGGGCCGTCAGTTTTCCTGCGACGAAACGGAAGACATGGGGGCTGAGTGTGGCATAGCCGTGACAATCGTGGTCGGTCACGATACTGTCTCTTA
>CAMFOZ010000139.1 GCA_945971245.1 uncultured Lactobacillus sp. | reverse complement strand
TGTTTAGATAACTTCATAAAAATTCAATCCCATCCTTTTTTAGTTCTATTAGTTTTTAATTTTTAGTATCTTTAATTGGAATGTTGATCGCTCATATCAATCAACGGTTTATACTATACACTCCGTAAATTACAGGCGAGTTACTCAGGAATAACAAATTCCCCGATTAACGTAATAACTTGTAACAATTCCACCTCATTTTTTTCATTTTAAGGTGCTAAACGTTGTCGTAATGGGCTTTGGCCTCCATCCACTTTATTCTGATAATTTGTAATATTAGTGACAAAAAAGAAGCTGATTTAATCAATTAAAAGACTAAATCAGCTTTTTTTAGCGAAAAAATAGCTTGTTTGTAACAAGGACGTAACATGCTTTAGGCATGCTCAAACTTATTTTTTAACCAACTCGCCGTAGGAAGGGCGTCAGCGATAGCATTCTCCGGTGCCACGCGCTTTACTTGCTCGGTAATTGCCAACGGTTCCCCGGAGCCTGTCTTGAGGTGGTCAACTTGAAGGTCTGTCGGTGCGGCTTGTCCCCAAAAGTTGAGATGGCCAGCAGTCCCTTGCCCGTAACCATCAAGGACTGGTCGACATTCGTAGTGGGCTCCCCCTGGTACTCTTAAAGCAACATCAGCTGTCCACTGAGTCTGTTGACCATCAAGGAAGCTGTACAGGCTTGTAGTCAGATCAGTTGCACTCGTTTGGCCATACTCGAGATGAACTTTGGACCCCTGTGCCTGGTAAATATGGACCGCCTGCAGGGCCCGCTTGCCAGCAAAGCGATTAAATTGATGGTAGGTAACCGTTGCCCCATTCCCCACCAGGAGTTCAGTCCCCGCGTATACCGCTCCAGAACTAGTCATTTGAGCGGTCTCTTGGATGGTTACCTGACTACCAGCACCCACAATGATCACATTATGGGGGTTTTCTCCATCCTGGGTTGGTGCAAACTCGATGGGCGCCGTCAGCGTAGTTTCATTTGGCACATAAATAAACTGACCACTATCAATTCCAGCTAGGTGGGCAGCGTTTAACTGGCCATCCTGCCAGAATATAGCCTTCTCCATCAGATTCTCCTGCAGCATTTCAGAGTATTCATTGACTGCCTGACTGAGGGGCTGGGCGACGTAATCACCACTATGGGTAATCAGTCCCGTCGCTTGCCCTGCCTTAGGTTGTTCGTCTTTCCATCCCCCTAACCAGTCGTCCTGGTTATCCTGCTGCGGAAAGCGGGCGCGTAACAGCGTTGCCAACTGACGTTTTTTCTGTAGCCAGCCGGGCTCTTGTTGCCAAATTGCACTATTTAAGTCTGCCATTTTCTTCTCCCTTAGTGAACGAGCTTATCCCAGATAACGACCTTACCAGCGGCCAGGGACTTAGGAACATCGATAATCCGTTGGTTGGAGCTTCCCCGGAACTGGAGGGTCAGGTCCTTCTTGGCCAATAGGAAACGACCATCAACCAGAATATCCAAATTATGCAGAAGTTCCAGCTTGTCGGCTGATTCCTTTTGCAATTCTTCCCAGGTATAACCGGACCAGCCCCAAATATCCTTAGTATGGCCAAATTCCTTACGCAGACGATGAACTAACTTCAGGCATACCTGAGTATTCAGGAAAGGTTCCCCACCCAACAGCGTTAAACCTTGAACGTAGCTTTGGGAGAGGTCCTCCATGATTTGGTCTTCGAGCTCCTTTGTGTATGGCTGGCCATAGTGGAAGTTCTGCGCCGCCTTATTGTAACAGCCGGGGCAATTGAAGAGGCACCCGCTGACATAGATGCTGCAGCGGACCCCTTCCCCATCCACAAAGTTAAAGGGCTTGTAGTCCGCAATGTACTGCAGGGAATGGTCCTTAGCTAGCCATTCCTTTGGCTTGGGGTTCTTTGGCAATCTAGTTGCTTGTTCTTTTGGCATCTTTCTCTTTTCCTCCTATATAAAAAGGGACCGTAGTGGTGGCGGTCCCTTTATCATTGTTAAATTTGGTCACCAGTGATGTTGGCGTGGGCCTTCGCATCCATCTGCCGGTTCTTTTCGAATTCTGCGGCATTAGCAATCATCCCTGGATTCATGTGCTTAACCCGGTGAATGATCTCCTCATGCCGACCGTGGACCATTGGCCGTTGTTGCGGGTTACCGAGGTAGCCACAAGTCCGCTTAACCACGTCACAGGTTGCTGGATCATGATTACCGCACTGTGGGCACTTGAAGCCACGGGCCGTAGCCTCAAATTCACCCTTAAAGCCACACTTGAAGCATTGATCAATGGCGGTGTTAGTTCCAAGGTAACCAACGTGATCATAAGCCCAGTCCCAAACTGCCTCTAGGGCCTTAGGATTCTGCCGCAGGTTCGGATATTCACAGTAGTGGATGAAACCACCAGCTGCCTGGTAAGGGAAGTCCTCTTCAAAGGAGAGCTTCTCAAACGGAGTTGGATGCTTCCGAACATCATAGTGGAAACTGTTCGTGTAGTATTCCTTGTCCGTAATGTTTTCAATCCGGCCAAACTTCTTGATGTCATCTTGGCAGAAGGTATCGGTCAGTGATTCGGCTGGCGTGGAGTAAAGGCTGAAGTGGTAGCCTTCCTCATCTTCCCACTTAGCACAGAGGTCGTGCATGGCCTTGGTGATGGAAACCGCAAAGTCATGAGCTTCCTTATTGTGTTCCCAATTTGGTCCGTAGAAGGTCGTGCAGACTTCGTAGAGACCGATGTAGCCTAGAGAAACCGTGGCCCGGCTGTTCTTGAAGACCTCATCAACACTGTCAGTCTTCTTCAGCCGCTTACCGAATGCACCATACATGTAAAGAAGTGGTGCATTTTCTGGCTTGGCTTCCTTAGTCCGCTTGATCCGGTAGTCCAGGGCAATCTTGCAGATGTGCATCTTTTCCTTGAAAATCTGCCAGAAGAGTTGCTTATCACCGTGTGCTTCTAGGGCAATCCGTGGCAGGTTGACGGTAACCACCCCGAGGTTCATCCGCCCGGAGTTGACTTCCTTACCGGTCTCAGGATCCTTCCACCCCTGCAGGAAGGAACGGCAGCCCATTGGCGTCTTGAAGCTTCCCGTGATCTCCTTGATCTTGTCATACATCAACAGGTCTGGGTACATCCGCTTAGTGGAGCATTCCAGGGCCAGTTGCTTGATATCGTAGTTAGGATCACCAGGGTTAAGGTTCAGCCCTCGCTTAAGGGTAAAGATCAGCTTAGGGAAGATCGCCGTCCGGTGTTCCTTACCCAGACCCTTGATCCGGATTTGAAGAATGGCCCGTTGAATCTCCCGCGCAATCCAGCTGGTCCCGAGGCCAAAGTTAATCGTTGTGAATGGCGTTTGACCTTGACTGGAGTAAAGGGTGTTAATCTCGTATTCCAGCGCCTGCATGGCATCATAGATGTCCTTCTTGGTCTTAGCCCGGGCAAAGGCTTCTCGCTTGTCCGGAGCAATCCATTCTTCAGCATCCTTCATGTGCTTCTCGTAGTTCAGCTTAGCGTATGGTTCCAGCAATTGGTCAATCCGGTTAGCTGAGCAACCACCATACTGCAGTGAAGCCACATTAGCGATGATCTGGGACATCTGGGCCGTGGCGGTCTGGATCGAACGTGGTGAAGATACCCAAGCATTACCGATCTTAAAACCATGCTTGAACATCTCATCAAAGTCGATCAGACAACAGTTAGTCTCGGGAGTAACTGGTGAATAATCCAAGTCATGCCAGTGAATATCACCACGGAGGTGCGCCTTAGCAACAATCCCCGGAAGCATCCGTAACCCTAAAGCACGGCTGACAACCCCAGCTTCAAGATCCCGCTGGGTATTAAAAACCTTACTATCCTTATTGGCATTTTCGTGAACCACCCGCGAATTTCGATCAAAGAGCTGTTCCAGCTTGTGTTGTGGGTTAGTAGCTTCCGCAAAGGCCTCTTCATCACGTCGCCGGTAGTCTTGGTAGATCTTGGCTAATTCGGGGTGATTAGCCTTCTTAAGGCCTGCCACAAATAATTCGGCAATTCGTGAAGCCTCAACGGTTGATTCATTATCTAATGCATCAACAAGCGTCAGCGCCACCATCTGCCGCGTTGCTTCATCGGCATGTAATTCTTTTAGTACCAGTTCAATCTTGTAAGCATAAAAGTCAGTTACCGTTCCATCGCGTTTAACAACCTTTAAGTTGGTCAGGTTGTTCAAGTCTTTTTCATTAATTATTTGTACCTTCATACAAATTCCACCTCTCAAGTTAACGGTGCCTATCATAGCGCAAAATACTATCTATAGAAAGTATTGACATTTCGACCCCTATATGTTGTGGAGGATTTGGAGATGAATTTATTCAGTAATTTATCAATTTGAAAGGGCTTTTTTAGTGAACCACAAAATTTACAAAGCTTGCTATCATCGGATTTCAGTTATTTATTCCCCGATTTTCGTTTATTCATCAAAGGGGTTTTGTTATCAATAGATAAAATTTTCTTCTTTAAATAATGTATGATGATCTGATCATATCTA
>CAMFOZ010000138.1 GCA_945971245.1 uncultured Lactobacillus sp. | reverse complement strand
GTCGGCAGAATTTATTGCAAGAACATCACCCGGCGGACCGGATCTTTGTGACCGGGAACACGGCCATTGATGTTCTTAAGTATACGGTCAATCACGCATACCACCACCAGGTTCTTGATCAGATTCCGGCTGATCATCGTGTTATTCTGTTGACAATGCACCGGCGTGAAAATCAAGGAACCCCGATGGCTAACGTCTTTCAAGCCATTCGGGAGGTTGTCCAGGACGATCCTAAGTTGGACGTCATCTACCCCGTCCACCTAAGCCCTAAGGTTCAGGAAGTTGCCCACCAGGTTTTCGCAGGGATTTCCAATGTACATCTCATTGACCCACTAGATGTAGTTGACTTCCATAACCTGGCAGCGCGTAGTTACTTTATCATGACTGACTCGGGAGGTGTTCAGGAAGAAGCCCCATCCTTAAATAAGCCGGTACTCGTTCTTCGTGATACAACCGAACGTCCAGAGGGAGTTAAGGCCGGAACACTGAAACTAGTAGGCACCCAAAAAGATGCGGTTCAACAGGCGATGCTGACCCTGCTGAATGATGATCAGCAGTATCAACAAATGGCCAAAGCCCAGAACCCATATGGCGATGGTCACGCCGCTGAGCGAATTGTTGAACATTGTAAGAAGTTCCTCACTCAAGATATTATGTAAACTAGCTGTGCTGAAAAAGCGGCAACCATGATTGGCTACCGCTTTTCTTATTGCTACTTTTCGAAATTCTTAACGGACTTCAGCAGGCGCTGCATTGCATCTTCAATTTGCTTACGTGGGTATGCGATGTTGATCCGAATGAAGCCGGCACCATTACCATGGTAGTAAGTCCCAGGGTTAATGATCAGCCCGCTATCCTGCCGGATGAATTCCGCCAGCTTTTGACTGTCATCACTGACTTCGCTCGTATCGATCCAGAGCAGGTAGGTTGCCGTTCCAGGTACCAGGTGCATTTCAGGCAGGTTCTGCTTGATAAATTCGGCGATGTAGTGCTTATTAGCCAGAACATATTGTTTCAGCTGGTGGAGCCAGTCACCACCCTGCTGGTAGGCAGCGATGGCCCCTGGAATGGCTAACAGGTTAGGTTCCGCAACTTCATACTTATTGATGGCCCGATTGAACCGTTCCCGCAAAATTGGGTTTGGAACAATTCCGGTGGCTGAATGAAGGGCTGCCAGGTTGAAGGTCTTACTGGTGGAAACCAGGGTGATCAGGTTACTAGTGATTTCCGTTGGCAACGAGAAGGTTGGTGTGTAATCCGGCCCCTCTAATACCAGGTCACCGTGAATTTCATCGCTGATTACAATTACCCCGTGCCGCTTAGCCAGTGACAGGATGTGGATCAGCTCATCCTTTGTCCAGACATAACCAGTTGGGTTGTGAGGGTTGCAAAGGATCATCAGCGTCGTCAGTGGGTTGGCCAATTTATCTTCCAGGTCATACCAATCGACGTGATAAGTGTGCTGGTCATGGTCATACAGCTGTTGGCTGGCGATGACATGCCGCCCACTATTGATGATGGAGTTGTAGAAGGTGTTGTAGACCGGCTCCATTAAGAGAACATTATCGCCTTCATGACTGAAATGGTGAACACTAGCAGTGATGGCTGGAATAACCCCAGTTGCGAACCGCATCCAGTCTGTCTCAGCAGCTGCATGGTGTTCCTGAGCATACCAGTCTACCACTGCCTGGAAGTATTCCGGCGTTGGGTATTCATAACCAAAGGCCCCCTGGTCGATCTTCTTCTTCATGGCCGCCATGATTTCCGGGGCGGTCTTGAAGTCCATGTCGGCGGTGGTCATTGGGAGCTCGCCATCCTTGACCTCCCACTTTTCGGAATTAGTATGTTTCCGATCCAGAATTGTATCGAAATCGTATTGCATTTAGCTTACCTCCTAGTGCTGCTTAACGTGTTGTGCGGAATCATCATCTGTGATAATCGTGGTCTTGCTTGGGTCAATTTCATGTGGATCCATGATGATTTCGTCAATGTGGTGCGCCTTGATCTTCCCACTGATTGGGTTCTTAACACTCATAATGTCGGAGTTGATTTCCGCATCGATGTTCTCGCAGTATTCAAAGGCCAGGTCAGTGTGCAGGAGCCGACAGTTCTTCAGGGTCAGGTTCTTAGTGTAACAAAGGCCCTGGTCACTCTCAATTGTACAGTTGATCAGCGTGATGTGGTTGGTATTCCAGGCCAGGTATTCACCATTCAGGAATGAGTCGTAAACTACCACGTTGTCGCAGTTCCAGAAGTTATCCTTCGTAACCATGGTGGAATTATGAATTTCTACGTTCTTAGCCCCATCAAAGGCATAGTTACCGATGATGTTAAGGTGGTCAGCGTAGATGTTTTCACTGTTCATTCCAAAGTAGTCCCCGTTAACTTGAACATTATTCATCTTAATGTTCTTGCAGGACCACATCGTCTCTTCTGCATCCCCAAAATGGACGTTGTTGAGGCGGATATCGTTACAACGACGGAATTGCTTAGGGGCTTGAATGGCACTATCGTTAATTTCAATATCATTGGTGTACCAAATCCCTTAACGCGACATGGTCTCCCAAATGGAGTCATTGACCTTAACATGTTGGTCATACCAGAGGGGATACTTCCATTGGAAAATCACCTTGTTTAATTCCAGGTCATGGGCGTTCTTCAGTGGTGATTCCCCCTTACCAAAGGTAGTCCGGGTAATCTTGGCATCATGTTCACCAAATAGTGGCCGTTCACCATCGAAGTATTGGTCTGTAATTTCTTTCATTTTAAGACGTCCTTCTTTCGTCAATTATTAATAACTATATTTTAGTAAGAACCATCAATAATGTAAAATAATTATTATTAATCGTTGTCTATCAGGATTTTGCATCATTCAGGGCGCGGATTACCAGTTCCTTGGCAGCTGCCGATACGGTTAAATGGTGCTGCTCAGCGTAATCACGTAATTGCTGGTAGGCGGCAAGGTCAGCGGGGCCCCGCCAAATAATACCAGTTACCTGGCCGTGTTCTTTCTTCATTGCTGCTACTCCTTTCCCCACAGGATTTGTTCAATCTTCTTTAAAATCAGTGGACGATCATGAAGCTGACTGTGAGTTGTATTGTGGTAGATCTTTTGGTGGTACTCGATCGTTGGATGGGACTGGATCAGGGCGCGAAGCATCTCGGACTGAATGTGCGGAACTGCCCCATCGGTCAGCTTACTGCCTTCCTTAGACCCCATTAGGTTGTAAATCTCAACAGGATAGTTTAACCGCCATTCCTCCATTTGAGCCCGAAGCTGATGGAAGTTCTTATCCTTTGAATCGTGAATCAGGGGGTAGTGATATGGCAAATGATCACTTAGACTCTCCTCGACGGGTACCCCTAGTAGGACTAACTTATTGAGCCGTAAAGTACGTTGTAAGTACTTGGACCCCATGTAGGCATGCATGAACTCTGTTCCCCCATAGGAGTGGGCAACAATATTGGTCCGGTTAATCCCGTAGTGTTTATTGAGGTAGATAAGCACTTGACGTAACTGACCGACCTGGGGATGGTAGCTGGCATTATAGTTCCAATCAAAAAGGACTTGGATCAAAGCATTCTTTTGGCCGTGCCAATCACCGCTAACCCGGATATGTTGCTGTGGTGATACCCAGACTGTCATTACCTTTTGGGCGAAGTTATGGTTATGGTAGTATTTGATCAGGTGGTTATAGGTAATGGTGTTGCCTCCCCATCCCGGGATCAGCAGGGTGGGCACCTTTGAGTAGCGGACTGTTTTGGGGCCCGCTGCGGGGTCAATCGTGGATCCCGGCGTCCCTCGCAACAGGAACGCCTGCGTAAGTAAGAGGAGGACACAAACTCCTCCAAGACTATATCCCAACACCTTACCGACTTTCTTTAATCGTTGCAAGCAACCACCCCATCTCATCAGTACCTTATTGCTTTTTTCATCATTACTTTAGCGTGTTGTTTAATGTAACTCCATTATATCGCTATCCTTACCGTACGGCGGATATTTCATATTAGATTTTCCCCCGATAGCTTAAAGCCACAAAGATCCGCAATAATAAAGTCCCAGCGATTTTCATTTGGATTGTTCAATGCTAAAATTAAAATAATTATTGCCCCGATGAGGAAAATGGTGTTTTATGCATATCAATAAAAAAGCACTCACGGCCATCGAAACAATTGTGATTGTTGCATTGACCGCACTGATTATTAAAAACTATTGGACTGAATTAGTCTTACTATTTAATCCTTCACATGCCAACCAGGCTAAACTCCTTACTCTGGTGCACAGCCACGGGATCATCGATGTTCTGTTGTTAACGATCCTGATTGCCATTCTCTGTGGTGTTCCTGGTGCCCCCAATTCGGTTGTCTGTATTTTTACAGGGGTCTGTTATGGGCCATTCTTCGGCTTCTTGATTAGCTGGTGTGGTGATATTTTAGGTAACTGCCTGGTTAGGATCGCAATTGCCAAGAGTAAGATTTCAACCAAGACCCGTAAAAATCAAGTTTATCGCTATTTGGTTCGCCAACGTTACCCAATCCTGGGCTTGGCGACGGCCTTTGCGGTGCCATTCATCCCTAA
>CAMFOZ010000137.1 GCA_945971245.1 uncultured Lactobacillus sp. | reverse complement strand
TGACCGGCCGAGGCCAGGGTGACGTTGGGTCCCATCATAGTGTGATCGCCGATGTAGACATAGGTGTCATCGACTACGGTCAGGTTGAAGTTGGCGTAGACGTGGTCACCGAGCATCACGTGTTTCCCACCAAAGTTAGCGTGGAATGGCGGCTCAAAGTAGCAGCTTGTTCCAACCTTACCCAGCATCTCTTTCATCAGTTGTTGCCGCTTGGTGTCCTCAGTGGGCAGGGTCTGGTTGTATTCGTACATCTTCAGCTGTGCCTGCTTTTGCACCTGCAGAATTTTCGGGTCATCGGGGTTGTAAATTTGTTGATCGTGAAGTCCCATCTTGAGATTCTCCCTTCGTTACTATTAAGAATTATTGTAACCGATTCCGCAGCTGCAATGTCAAGCGGGTACGAAAAAAGGCGGCCGCAGCCGCCTTTTTTGTTTACAATGATTTGATTGCGTCTTTGATAGGGGTGTTACCGCTGCGCATCATGATGACCTTACCGATGGTGTTGTCGGCGTTCAGGACATCTGCCAGGACCTGAGCAACGTCGGGAATTGGGTTAGTGGATTCATCGCCCGGGCCAAAGTTGACCTTTCCGGTGCCAGCCTCTTCAGTTAGAACCGCGGGCTGGATAATTGTGTAGTCCAGGTCAGTGCTCTTGATCAGGTAGTTGTCAGCGAAAAATTTAGCGATATTGTAGTCGGTGATGCTGGCCAGAGCCGGGTAGTCCGCCCACTTCTCTGGCTCCAGGGCATACATCGAACTCAGCATAATGTAGCGCTTGATATCTGCTCGGCTGGCGGCTTGCATGGTCTTGACCGCGCCCATGGCATCAGTCTGGAGGAGGTCCTTCCCCCGGGACCCGGCAACGAAGTAAACTGCGTTGCTGCCGGCCATCAGACTGGCAATCTTCGCAATATCCCCGTGTAGGTCGAGAGCGACTGGGGTTACCCCGTTTAGCTTGACGATCTTTTCGGGGTGGCGGGCACCGGCTACGACCTCATTACCGGCAGTGACGAGGTCCTTGATCAATTCAGTTGCGACCCGGCCGGAACCACCGACAATAAACACTTTACTCATTTTAAATTCCTCCCTCATTCAATAAGTCACCTTCATTTTAACTTACCAATGATAAGTAAGAAAGAAAAAGCACTTTTGCCGACGCAATGGGGTAAAGTGAGTTATGATTGATAGTGTAATAGTCATGACAACGGATTTTTATCAAAGAAGGGATATTCGATGACAGAAGAACGCCACTTAACAAATAAGATGGTTGAACAATATCAAAAAGAATTTCATTCACGGCGGGACGCGGACGTAATCGCCCGGGCCGTCCAAAAGAACGGGATCAAGAACGCCAGTGAGGATCCAGCGGCTAGCCAACGCCTCCACCGGGCTTTCTCCTATGAGATTAAGACGGGGAAGCCATCTAACCAGCGGCACAGTGGACGCTGCTGGTCATTTGCAACCCTAAACACGCTCCGTCACAAGTTTGCGCAGAAGTATAACTTCAAAGACTTTGAATTGTCTCAAAACTACCTGTTCTTCTGGGACCGGATCGAACGGGCTAACATGTACTTCCAAAAGATCATTGAAACGGCCAAGAAGCCACTCCACGATCGGACCGTGGACTTCTACCTCAGCTTTGCCCTGAACGATGGTGGTCAGTGGGCTAATGCGGCCTCCATCATTGAGAAGTACGGGGTAGTTCCGGAATACGTGATGCCTGATACCCACAACACCAAAGACACCAGTGACGTGGCCGAAGTCATGAACTACCTGATGCGCAAGGACGCCCTGGAGCTGCGCCGGATGGTTAACGATGGTGCCGATGAGGATGAACTCAGCAAGGCCCAGGAGCGGATGATGGCCGACGTCTACAAGGTGGCTGCTTACTCCTTCGGTGAACCACCGACGAAGTTTGACCTGGAATACCGGGACGACGATAAGAAGTTCCACCAGGTGCTGGGTCTGACCCCACTGAAGTTCTACCGGGAGTACTTCGACACTAACCTGAATGACTATGTCGTTGTTACGAATGCCCCGGACCACGAATACAACAAGGTCTACGCAATGCCAACTCAGGATAGCGTTGCCGGTGGGATTCCAATCAAGTTCGTCAACGTTCCATTCAAGTACCTGCAGGAGGCAGCCATGAAGCAGCTCAAGGCTGGTGAGACTGTCTGGGTCGGTAACGATGTCTTGCAACAGATGGACCGGAAGCGGGGCCTGATGGATGCCAAGCTCTTCCGGCGGGCTGAACTGCTCGACGTGGACTTCGTGATGGACAAGAAGGACCGGCTGGAATCCAAGCAGGCCATGGTTTCCCATGCCATGACGCTGACTGGTTTTGACCTGGTCAACGACGAACCAACCCGGTGGAAGATCGAAAACAGCTGGGGCAAGGATAATGGTGACAATGGTTACTTTGTCATGACTGAAGACTGGTTTAAGGAATACACCTATGAAGCAGTAATCAACAAGAAGTACCTTGATGACGACCTCAAGAAGCTGGCCGCATCCAAGGCGGTTGAACTGACTGCATGGGACTCATTGCAATAAATGTACTAAAGGCGGTGTCGGGGCAATTCCCCGACGCGGCCTTTATCTGTTTGAAGGAGGAATCGTAATGGCAAAAGAAAAAGTTATCAATAACTACTTCTACGACGAGGCAGCCTACGATTATCATGATGGCGGGTACGTCCCGCTGGAAGAACCGCAGACAGAGCAACAGCCGCTAAATATTCCGGACTTGCTGAAGCCGGATAAGGAGACGGCTACGGATATGTACTACACGATTGTGGCACAGACGGGTGAGGTCCAGCTCCTGCCAGGTAAGAAGACCAAGACCTGGGGCTACAATGGCCCCCTGTTAGGTAAGACGGTGGTCTTCAAGCGGGGCAAGGCCATCCACGTTCACCTGGTCAACCACCTGCCAGAGGTTACAACTTTCCACTGGCACGGGCTTGCCATCCCCGGGCCAATTGAGGACGGGGGCTGCCATGCGCCAGTCTACCCAGGTGAGAGTCGGGATGTTACCTTTAAGATCAACCAGCCCGCAGCCTTCGTGTGGCTCCACGCTCACCCATGTCCGTCAACGGGGGAGCAGGTCTGGCATGGTCTGGCTGGCGGGGCCATCGTCCAGGACGAGCATGAGGCCGCTTTGCCCCTGCCACGGAACTACGGGGTTGATGACATTCCAATTATCCTGCAGGACCGGCGCTTCCACGAGGATAACCAGTGGGACTACCGCGCCGATTACGATCCGGATGGGGTCGCAGGACCGACGCCGATGATCAACGGAACGATCAATCCTTACTTTGACGTCACCACCCAGAAAGTTCGTCTGCGCTTCCTTGATGGGGCCAACCGCCGGGAGTTCCGCCTCCACTTCAGCGATGACCTGGAGTTTACCCAGATTGCTGGGGACTTGAGCCTGCTGCCGCACCCGGTCAAGATGACCAAGCTGTTGATTACCTGTGCTGAACGGCAGGAGATTGTGGTGGACTTCGGTAAATACCATCCCGGTGATGTAGTCACCCTGTACTCCGATGATGTTCCACTGGTCCGCTTCCGCATTCACGAATTTCAGCCGGACCACACGACGATTCCCCAGGATCTCTTTGAAACCCCTGATCCGGCGGTTGATCCAGACCTGCCGGTGCACCACGTCACCCTAGACGGAATGGACGAGTCCGTGGCGATGAACGGAAAGAAATTTAAGATGGACCGGATCGACTACAAGATGCCGCTGCATAAGGTCCAGATCTGGGATATCGAGAACACCAACCCGGCACCGGGCATGATTCACCCCTACCACATGCACGGAACCGCGTTTGAGGTGATCTCTCGTGACGGTCACGCTCCGTATCCAAACGAGCTCGGCCTGAAGGACACCGTGGCGGTCAATCCTGGCGAGCACGTCCGGATCAAGGTCTGGTTCAATGTGGCCGGTGTCTTCATGTACCACTGCCACATCATTGAGCACGAAGACGGCGGGATGATGGCCCAGTTGCAGGTGGTCGACCCGGCCGATCCGGATAAGAAGTACCATCTGATGGATCACATGACCCTGATGAAGGCCTTCGCCGAGGAACGGCACGTCCCGCTGGATCAGCTCTGGCTCGGCGGCATGGATTCCTACAAGAAGATGGGGATGGAGATGTAACCGAGCGCTTGGGCGGTTTATGCAAATAAAAGCGAAAATAACACCATGAGGCACTGTGCTTCATGGTGTTATTTTACTTGGTTATACTGTTGAATCTTGTGAACAACGTCGGCGAGGGTGATTGCCTGCATTCGCTGAAAGGCGGCCGCTTGAATCTCCTGGTAGTAGTCAGTCAAGACCGGTTGGATGGCCCCGCCGACCTGGCCCTGCTGGTTGGTCGCCGGATCCACGTGTAGGAGGGCGTGATCCATCTGTAGGGCCTGGTAGATGTCCAGGAGAGAAATTGTTGCGGGATCCTTAGCCAGGGTTGGTTGGGCCCGCCCGGTCTGGGTGACCAACAGTCCTGCCTGGCGCAGGTCGGCCATCAGTTTCCGTACCGCACTCGGGTTGGCCTCAATACTATTGGCAATCGTCTTGCTTGACCGGTCCCCGTCGCGGTAAACGACCAGGTAGGCCAGCAGGTGAATG
>CAMFOZ010000136.1 GCA_945971245.1 uncultured Lactobacillus sp. | reverse complement strand
TGACTGACATGATGTCGATACCGGGTTCATCCTTGTCCCCGATAACCTCCGTAACAGCCCCAGTCATGACCTTTGGTGAATCATCATCCGGGTAGGTGGCCACGGTGGCCGTGACCACCTGGCCATCCATCGGCTTCAGGCCCTGGTCCGTAACGAAGAAGCGGTACGAATTCAACTTCTTGTCCTTCAACAGGATTTCACCGATGTAGTTGCCAACCGTCTCCTGCTTGAATTCGCCGACCACCCGCTCGTAGTTGTGCTCGACAATGGACGTAACCTGTCCTTCAGGCCCCTGGTCCGTTCCCGGCTTACCAGGACGTAAGATCTTGACCGTTACCTGGTCACCGTTTAGGGCATGCAGGGTATGGTCGGGATTGATGTACATGTCCGGTAGGTCCGGGTCGTAGTCCACAAACCCGAAGCCCTTATCGTTACCATGGAAGGTCCCCGTCAGCGGTTGTTGCTTGATTACAGCCTCAAACTCACCCTTGTCGGTCACTTGAACCTTCTTATCCCGCTCCAGCTTAGCTAGGGCCTGGACAACCGGAGTAAACTGGTCGCCGTTATCCATCCCGAGATGGTAGGCGATCCGTTCAGCAGAGTAGCTCACCCCCGCATTGTCGGTTAAGTATTTAAGAATCTGATCTTCTAAATGCTGTTTATCGTTTGTTCTTGTTGTCATCTGATACCTCGAATAATTTTTGTAAATAATCTAAGACGTCCGCGAATAACTGGCGGTGGGCCGTATTGACCGTCAACAAGTGCGTAGCATCAGGATAGAAGTGGTAGTCCACCGTTATTCCCTGCGCCCGCAACCGGTCAGCCAACTGGGCACCGGACTGGGGATCAATCATCTCGTCACGACCACCCTGGGCAATAAAGAAGGGCTGGTGAATCTGATCCAGGTCGGCATCCAATTGTTTGGTCATCGCTTGAATCGCCGCTAGCTGGGCTGGTAAGTGTTCCTTGATCCAAGTCATTTTATCGTCCACCGCAACCTGCGGCGTCTGTTCTTTTCGGTAGTAATTCATTGCCAGTCGTGGGAAGTACGCGGGCACGTTTGACTGTCCCCAGGTGGTGATTGGGGAGGCAAAAACACCCCCACCGCTCAGCTGGGCATCGTTCTCCAGGGCCCGGGTAGCAAAGAGACCACCCAAGGAGAGGCCGAAAATGGCGAGCTGGTCATGACCACTATCCCGCAAACGGCGAATTGCTAATTGGGTGTCCTCCCACCAGGCATCCGGATCACCGTCATTTAAGATTCGACAGGGGTCACCGCCATGACCCGTGAAGACCG
The DNA here is from genome assembly GCA_945971245.1 of uncultured Lactobacillus sp. Lineage (GTDB taxonomy): Bacteria > Bacillota > Bacilli > Lactobacillales > Lactobacillaceae > Limosilactobacillus. The sequence goes on along the minus strand of CAMFOZ010000136.1, from coordinate 3,376 downwards.
GCGCGTAGACGGTATAACCATGTTTCTGGAGGGCCCGGCCCAGCATCCGGACATCATTACTGTTGCCCGAATAGGCATGCAGCAGGATCACTGCTGGACGCCCGCCATTGAAGTAAAATGGCTCACCCGTATATGTTTTCATCACTACCATCCTTTTCCAATAAAAAGAAAGCCCCCTGAATCGCTGCAGGGGGCACACTACCAATGTCTAATGTGATGATACGTAAACCAGTGCTAATGCCAGGATAAAGAAGAGTGCCCCACAGATTGTCGTGACAATTTGCATGACCGCTTCAAAACCACGGGCCTTCCGCCGGGAGAAGAGGTCCCCCGCACCACCGGTCAGTGCTGACATTGCGTCGTTATCGTTCTTTGCTGGTTGCATCATTACACATGCGATTAGAACCACGCAATCGATTAAAAATAAAGTCATTAATGTGTTATACAAGGATTTTTCCTCCTAATATTTTACCCACTATATCTTTATTATCATACCATAAGCCCCGCCTGAATGCTATACGTTCGCATAGTGGGCCGCGCTCATTATCCGCCGGTAACAATGATTGGTCTTCGTAAAGTTAGCCCGGATCAGCAGGGTATCACCAGCCTGAATGACGGTCTTACCATTGGGGATGATCTTATCCTCGCCCCGGTAAATCAGGGTCACAATCGTATCGGCTGGCCACGGGTAGTCCTTTACCTGACACCCGTCCAACCGGGAACCCGCGTAGACGGTCACCGGCATCGTAACGTTCTGGTCTGGCTTCTGCGGATGTTTACCGATGAAGGCATTGAACATTGCCGTGTAAACTGGTTCCCCGTGCAGGGCATTGACGACCAGGTAGGCCACCACCGCCACCGTCGCCAGGGGCATCAGGTGCGTTAGGGAACCAACCATCTCGGTGATCAGCAGGATGGCAGTGAACGGCGCCTTACTGATGCAGGCAAAGTAACCTGCCATCGCGTAGATGATGAAGTTCGGCAGGTACGCCGCTGGCAATAAGCCCAGCTGGTTCATCACGGCGCAGTAGAGAGCCCCCAGAACCGCTCCCAACGTCAGAATCGGCAGGAAGATCCCCCCGGGTAGCTGGGAACCATAACTGATCATTGAGAACACAAAACGGAGCACAAACAGGCCGAAGAAGAGGCCAATGGAGACCGGCATCAGACGAAGGGTCCCGATCAATTGGTTCCCCCCACCCAGGGTCTGAGGCCAGAACCAGGCAATGGGGATCACCAACAGAAACGGCACTACCGGATAGGCAAGCGGGGGCAGCCACTTTAATTTAGCGCTCCAACCATTGAGGTGCAGGATCACGATCTGATATAGCCGCCCCAATAGGCCCAGCATGAGGCCCAACACAATCAGGTGCCAGTAAAACTTCGTTGGTAGCATCCGGTCATAGGGAACGTCCAGGACGGGCCGCAAGCCAAAGAAGACCATTGAGACCATGTTGGAGCAGAGTGAGCTGACGAAGGTTGCCAGCCAGATCACCGGTGAAAAGTTGTGATAGACCTCCTCAAGGATGAAGATGGTACTGGCGATTGGGGCATTAAAGGCTGCGGCTAACCCGGCAGCCGCCCCGCTGGCAATTCCGACTTGACGGTCCAGCTGGTTGGAATGGAGGCTTTCGGCCACCCCCTGGCCAACCGTGGCCCCCAACTGAATCGACGGCCCTTCCCGACCAAGGTAGAGCCCGGAACCAATTGCCAGAATCCCACCGGCAAACTTCCGCCAGAGAACCGGCCACCATTCCTCATCGAACTGGCTGGTGAGCTGTCCCTCGACCTGGGGAATCCCTGACCCCTTGATATTGGGGTTGCGCTGCGCCATCCAGCCAAGCAGGAGTGCCAGGATCACTGAACCAATGGCCCACGGGATCAGCCAGAGGGGATGCGTATGAAAGTATTGAAAGCTCTTGCCGACCAGGATCAGGGCGTGCTGAATAGCCAGACGAAAGAGGCTTACCACGACCCCCGTCAGAAGACCGATCAGGATGGCCCGCACGAGTTGCTTGGTTTGACTGTCACGCTGAATATCTTTCATAAAATTTCTCCTAGTTTTGAAATCACCATCCCATTCTACACTAAAATCGCCGACCCTGCTAAAAGCTGGATCAGCGATTCTTAAATTTCAATATTATTTATTGCTTACTGCTTCCCGGTGCCGGAACAGGTATACCAGGGTCGCCACAATCAGAACGGCGGCACCGACAATTACCGAGATCCGGGTATCGGGGTTAATGAACATGAAGATCACAATCACGATCAACATGATAAAGGCAAAGTAGTTTGAGAACGGGTACAGCGGTAGCTTGAATGGGTGGTCAGCCATCACGTCCGGATTGTTATGCCGGAAGCGCAGTTCAGCCAACAGGATGACAAACCACGGAATCATCCCCGGCAGAACGGATGAACTGAAGACAACCACGAACATATCCGCCGTTGACTTACTGTAGATCGACGAAATCATGTCGATGATGAACCCGATCAGAATCCCACCAGAGATCCCCAGAATGGCGGCATCCGGAACGATCCGCTTGGAGAGCCGGCCGAAGATCTTCGGGGCATCCCCCTCGTGAGCCAGCTTGAAGAGCATCCGGCTGGAACTGTAGATCCCGGAGTTAGCACCGGACAGGGCTGCCGTCAGCACCACGAAGTTGATAATCGAGGCTGCCGCCGTAATCCCCACTTTGGCGAAGGTGGAAACGAACGGGGAACCCACACTTGAAAGCTTGTTCCATGGGTAGATCGTCACGATGACGAAGATTGCCCCGACGTAGAAGATCAGAATTCTGAAGAGCACCGACTTAACGGACTTAACAATTGCCTCCTGCGGGTTAGCAACCTCACCGGCAGAAATCCCCAGCAGTTCAATCCCCTCGTATGAACCAACGATGATCGACATGGAGAAGAAGAACCCGCTGACGCCCCCGGTGAAGAAACCACCGTGAGCCCAAAGGTTGCTGAAGCCGGTTGGATGGCCCCCGTTACCGAAGCCGAAGAAGATCACCATGAAGCCGAGCAGGATCATGAAGATGATCGTGACGACCTTGATCATCGCAAACCAGAATTCCAACGAGCCATAAGCCTTGGCACTCGCCAGGTTGGCCAGGACCAGGAAGACGATGATCACGATTCCGGCAATCCAGGTGTGCATGTGCGGCCACCAGTACTTAAGGTACTCCGTCGCCGCGACCACTTCTGACATCCCAACCACGATGTATTCGAAGACGTTAGCCCACTTGGCCAGGTAACCGGCTAGGGGATGGACATACTCGGTGGCATAGTCCGCAAACGAACCCGTTCCGGGGTTGATGTAAATCATTTCTCCCAGCGCCCGCATTACGATGTAGAGGATCAAGCCGACAAAGGC
>CAMFOZ010000135.1 GCA_945971245.1 uncultured Lactobacillus sp. | reverse complement strand
TAGCCGTATTAGAAGGAGCACGTAAGTGCGCTACTACTTCTGAGCCGTAAGGCTCGCGAGCTACAAGCCCGGTACTTTAGTGCCGGGTAGTTGACTAAAGAGATGATCAACTTTGAGAGTAGCAGAGCACCAATTCAAGGACCGATTGCAACTTAAACCGTTCTTAGGACGAGAACTTCAGTTTGAAGGCGTTTGGGTACGGACTCGTATGGTCAAAACGGTTAAACATCAGAATTCGCGTTCTATGACCGTTGTATCCGTAAAATGCCTAGACAAACCAATTGAGCTGAATCACTTGTCTTTGCTTGTCCGGCCAGCGCAGTTAAAAAACATTCACATGTTTCAGCCATTGTGTTTCTTCGGAGAGGTAAATTCTTATAATGCACGGCACAATATTTCGGTAGATGGTTACAATATGGTTGTCTACAAACCAACTTATGGGCTGACGAATGTGCGAGGCTTCTTTAACCGTGATGAGCTGCCGTCACAGGAACTATCAAAATGGTGCTGGGACCAGGTGAAACTTTTTCACCTAGACCCGCAAAAGTACGAGAAACTTCCTAATGATGGATCTCGTGAATTGCAATTGATTAAGGACAATTTGAATAAAAGGCGGGCAGTTATCAAAGAAAAGCTGGGGTGATTTACATGAAAGAACGACAGAAGTTTAACCGACGGCAGGCAGCGAAGTACTTAAACGGAACATATGACCTGCCAGATACGTATACGCGCAAAACAATGAAGAAACTCGATGCAGATGTGCGGCTCGTTCCTATTTTGCACCGGCATCGTTACACTAAGCATCAACTTGATGTATTTGCACACGAGTTAATGCCTCATTAATCTGTTGAAGAAAGTTGAGAACTAGTCAGAAGGAGCTGATAACATGATTAAGAAAATGAAGGACTTGCAGGACGAAGCTATGAGTTGTGGCTTCTTGCTTATGAAAGCAATGAATGGACCATCTATTGATGAACATTGGGTAATTACTGATGGCCAAGGCCATCAGCTTTATCGTATTAGTAATGACGGTGAATCGTTTGACGGCAAGGATCATGCATATTTGGAACACTATGAATTAGGGAACAATATGGTTCGGCTTGAAAAGCTTTCTCAATTGTTAAAAGACACTTGTGAGTTTGTTAAGTCACAACCTACTGAACATTATGAAGGCCCGAGGAAGACCTATAACGCTCGAAAAGTTAGTCAGGGATAAACGAAAGGAAGAGTAGAATTGGCTACCAAACGTGACAAACGCAAGAAATTACGTCGTAAATGAAGACATTCTAAAGAGGCTGAAGAGCGGCTTGCAGAACGACATCTAACGCAGATCCGCTATTATTTCGATACCAACCAGTCTATAATTTACGACGGGCAGCAGTATAGAGTCGCAGGCATCTCCGAAGCTGAGCAAACAGCAACACTAAAAACAACGGACGGCCAGCTTCGAACCGTTGCAATTAACCAGATTGAGCTAGAGAAGTGAATAATATGATTGGACCGGATAAAAGAGCATGGTCATTCCGAGATCGTGCATTAAATGAACGAGCAATGGCTGATTATAAGAAAATAATCAAGCAAATTGGCCGGGGAGATCTTTGCTTTAATAAGGTCTATTGGACTCCAGACGATAAATCTGGAGTTTCTTTGTATGGCACAAGTATTAGGCCTTATTTGATAAGTATTGAACGCCAGGGCAAAGATAAAGTTACAACTGCTTTCCCAGAGGACTTCTTGGAACACTTAATGACTGATCCTAAGAAGTTTTATATCTGGCAATATCCACTAAAGCCAACCCGTTTTTTCTGGGTACTGGTTGATTTGCCTGACGGGAAGCACTGGTATCAATTGCCAAAAGACCTACAACGGGCAATGAGACAGCACAAGAGAGCACATCCTAGACAATGGTGGAACATCTTATGTGGCTGCTATATTAATGTGCCGGTGGAACGTTATCATCATCATGAAGCATCATTAACTGCTGGTAAAATTCTACGAGTCACATTACGAAAAAAACATATTCACGACACTCGGTGGATCACAAGAAGCCAATTCATTCGTCCGGGTGTGACACCACGCGGCTTTGAACATTTAACAGCCAATAATTATCAGTTTATGAGGCATAACTTCAATGCTCATAATCGCTCTCAGATATCTCAGAGCCTTCATATTGCGGTTCTTAAGCACAATTTGCGGACCCTCTTTCGGTGGCAGAATCAAGCTTATTTACTAAGCACGGCTGCTCTTGCTGTTGGTATTGGCTTTGTTCTAGTTGTCTCGGCGGTTGCACTTCAGTCACTTGGGAAAATAATCTAAGGTTGTGATAAATCAATGGCAGAAATACTCCTACGAGGCGGTAAAAAGATCCATGTGTTGGAAGACACCGCCGATATTAATGCACAGAAGGGCAAAGAAAGCGAGTTTTTTAATATCCATGTGATTGACAAAGTTGAAGTTTGCCAAATTAAGCGGACGGATATTTTAACAATGCGTGATGATTAGCACAGGAGGTACTAATTAGTAGGGAGGAACAAAAATGGCAAATGAAAACACATCAGGAATGCAGAGCGGTTATGGACCATTTCCACTGTTTGATCCAGCTGAGGTTGTTGCAAACATGCCAGATCAGGCAACAACTCAGCCCCAAAATATGCCAGATGCTGTTCAGGTGATTGACGATCCGGATGCGGACTACTACGTTGCTGTTGGCCTATTTGATAACTTTAACGGTATGTCAAAAGCTAACTTTATTAGTGAAGCCAATATTAGAACTAACGAAATGGACGATCTAGCTGATTATAAGATGCAAGACCTGTTTTATGGAGCTTATCACTTCGAAGATTTATCATCGGCAGTGGAAATTGCCACCAAATATTACCAATACTATGGCACAAAGTCACAGCTCTATGCTGTCTATGGTGTAAAAGACGACAAGCCAACGTTAATTTGGTACCAAGACGGGTTCTACTCTTACATTGGAAAGTCGCAAATTGTACATGGTGACAATTGGTTCTACGGAATTGTTGACTTCCCAAAGGTAAAAGAAGACTTCAGCAAAGAAGATGCACCTATTCTTTTACGCGGACGTTCACTGAATGATCAACTCCTTCCATCATTAGGCGGGTTTCCACGGGAACTGGTAGTTGCTCAATATGATATTGTTCATAACAGCGAGCCAACGGTTTACATGTATTACTACGAAGATCCGCACGCTTTTGACACGGCTATGAGTCGTTTAGCACGGCTTGAAGCGCGTGCTCTTGAAAATGCATATAATCTTGAGGACATTAAAAAAGCCATTCTCAAGCAACGCTCTATCTTGAGCCGAGCAACTAGTGTGGTTGAATTGACCGATTATGCTAAGAACGAAAAACAAGTTCCTGGCTGGCTGCGTTCTCTTGCACGTTATGGGCGGAATGATTAGCTAACTTAAAACACAAATAGGGCTTAACTAGATGCGTGTTTCCATTACAAAATCCTAGTGATACAATCAACTTGTAGCAATTTATACATGTATATTTTTATTAAGGGAAGGAAGCAATTTTATGGTTTCGAAAAACAACAAGCTTGTTAAATCTGAAAAGGAAGCCTCAAAGGTAACCCATTTTTCTCTCCGCAAGTTGCCTATTGGCCTAGCTAGTGTGGCATTAGGTGCTACTTTGTATGCCGGTGCTACAAATGCGAACGCTGATACTGTTAAAGCTACTACTACGCAGGGACCTGCTGAAGAGCAAACTGACGCAACGGCTACCCTGCCTGGTACCCCTGCAGCATCTTCAGCTCCCAGCCAAGCGACTACACCTGCAACTAGTGCCGCTTCATCTGCAGACCAGTCAGCTCCAAGCGCTGCCTCATCTGCATCTTCAGATACGCCAGCAGCATCATCAGCTGGTTCTACTACATCATCTACTACGTCAGATGCCAGTTCTGCTGCCTCATCAGCTGGCTCTAGTGCAACTGATGATAGTCAAGTTCCATCATCTGCGGGCAACGCAAATAGTGGCGCCGCTAAGTCTGATGGACCTGCTTCCTCAGGCACCACTGTTGGTGATCAAGATAAAGAAGTTACTTTGACTTACTACGTTCATGATGATGACAACGACGGAAAAGTTGTTTACGAAGGGACCGAAACGATGAAGCCGGGTCAAAAGTTCACTTACAGTGAATTTACCCTGCCAAAGAATTATGTATTAGTTGGCGGTGGTGACGGTAACATTGGATCTGAGGACTACAAGGTCGATGTACATGCTAAGCACCGTGTAGTTACCTTGGCTCAAGCAAAGTCTGTTCCAATTGAACGTACGATTACGATTCACTACCCAGACAACTCTGTTAAGACGATTACTCAAAAGGGCTTCTATCAGTATCCTGAAAATCAACTGGATGAAGTTACTAATGAAGCAAAGACAATTGGTGAACCAACCTTAACTGGTATTGATGCATACCAAGTACCTGAAGTCGATGGCTACACACCAAACATGAAGGAAGTGCCAGCGTTGACTCCTGCAACGTATGATGGCGGTGCAAAACTGATGGTTAATGTTACGTATGCAAAAAATGGTACTAACCCAGGCTCATCAGAAACTCCGGGTTCAGATCAACCAGCCAACCCAGGTTCAGGTAGCACTGCAGATAACCCGGGCTCATCAGAAACTCCAGGTTCCGACCAGCCGGCTA
>CAMFOZ010000134.1 GCA_945971245.1 uncultured Lactobacillus sp. | reverse complement strand
GGGGCCTTATATCCCGCGACTAAAGTCACGGGTTTTACGGCCCAACTTCAATAAAACTATCTAAGCTCGCCACCGACGGCTGATCCATTTGTAACAATTCCTGATAAGTCTTTTCCAGGTATCGCTGGTGTTCTACTTTATGGTCTCGCTTAACGGTGTACCCCAGAGGCTTCAACACGCGGCTTACGGTATGTCTTTCGGTATCAGTGAGTTTTGCAATTTCGGCTTGGTTCAGATCATATTGTTTCCATAATCTAATAATGAGACTGTGACGTAGACGAGTTTTAAGTGGTGCAATCTTTCGAGCGCTAAATCGTGATTTAGCTGCAACTGCCTTTGTGTCCCATAAGTTATCAATTAATAATAGACCAATCTCTTTTTCCTCCTGAGTCTTACATAGTGTCTTTACTTCTTGCTTTATATTTATCACACTTACCGTCTCAAATATATGTTACCATAATTTGAACTAATGTTCCATACTGGTCCTCTTTTAGCGTTGTAGGGAAAAAACAAGACCCGACGTCTTGTCGGGCCTTGTTTGGCAATCATAGAGTTTTGTTGTTCCCCTGAATAACCTGACTCAATGTTCCTTTTTGGTGGGGATGTCCTTGAGCAGGCTGAGCATCGTTAACAAATTTAATCTTATGTTCCTTAAGAGTCTTATCGATAGTTTCCTTGATCTCAGCAGCGCGCTCTTGAGCTCTTCTAGTGGCTTCTGGGTCGTGGCCATACATTTGATTATTATGATCAATCAAATCACTTTCGTGGGCTTTAAGATACAAGCCAACCTCTAACGGCTTTCTACGTAAGCGAAGCCTGATGGCTCCAAATGGTGTGTTCCGATCAATTGGCTTTCCGCTCGGCATTGGGACTTCCGATGCCTTAATTGTCCGGATACCATTAGCGCCTAGCGATCCAATTGATAAGTTATCACCGTTTCCAACAGGCACTCCTTGACTAGACCGCACAGTTGCTGGGGATGACTGAGGTGCACCTTGACTACCGCTTTGGCTATCAGTGGAAGGCTGTCCACCACCATTTTCCTTCTTTTCATCCTCAAGACCTGCCTCAGCAAATATTTGTTCACGAGTCTTAACGTATTTGCACTTGCCAAACTTCTTGGTGAGCCCATCATTTAGGGCATTCATAACATCAGGAGGCAAGTAAGGGCCATTCCCATGCTCAGGATTAGTTGCACCATGCATTAGTGAATAGAATTCACCCGGCTGACTAATCAAGTTAACTTTAATTCCGGTTTCGGGGAGAGCAATTTCGGCTTCGACAGGCTCAGAAACACCCAATGAAATTCTCCCTGGAATATTTGCGGATATTTTGCCGGGCACAAGTTCTTTACGAGCTGACTGGTTCGCCAACAAGAGCCTCAAGCCTACTGATCTCGCCATCTTCGCTAGGTATTCAAAGCGATCGACAACATTTAGTTTAGCCATATCCGCAGCAGATAATTGCTTATCCTGTTGAGTAATGGCACTAAATTCATCGATGACCGCAAGCAATTCCGGTAAAATGGGTTTACCCTTTTCCTTTTGCAATTTGTTATACTCAGATAATTTTTGAACACTAGCTTGTTTGAACAATTCAATGCGCCGACGGCATTCCTTTTCCAGCCAAATTATCAACGCACGGGCATAGTTCATGTCCCCTGAAGCATCAGCTGGTTGGGTGAAGGTATATGGGTTAGGGTGTGGACTATCGGCCCGCATAAATTCAAATGAGTTACCTTTCCCATCAATGTAAATGATTTTTAAGTGGTCCGGATCGGTAGCTGACATAATTGTGTACAGCAAACTTTCGATCAGGACCGACTTGCCCGTTCCAGTCTTGCCGAATATTATGCAATGGGGCATCGAGTCCCCCAGCTCAAAGGTTAGTGGCTTCCCTAACGCATCTTCGCCAATTAAACCAGAGATGATTGCAGACGTACCTTTTGAACGCTTTTCAATCATATCGGTGAATGAAACTGGAATGTTAACACCGTTTGGCATAGATACTGAAAGAATACCAGCCCGCAAGGTAATAATTGGCTTTTCACTGACACGTAGGATGTTCCCAATCTGATCCTGAACTTTGTCAAAGTCGCTTGGCAGCTTAGCATCAGGTGGCAACGTGTATTCGTAAACCGCCGTGTTACCGCCGACTTGAACGTCCTTAAACTGACCATATAGGCCAAAGGCGCTCAAGGCAGTTGTAACATCCTGGATCCGCGCTTTGGCACGCTGGTTCGCAAGTTTCCGCTGTTCATCAATTGAGCGACCACTCTTTGGATCCTTTGGCTTCGGAATTACAGACAAGTCTAGGTTCTGTTGTACACGGAACTTAGCCTTATCAGCACTGGTGTCACGATAATACTTCTTGTCTACCATGTGTTTGTGCCTTAAATACAGTGCATATGGCGTTAAGTGTAAGAAATAGTCGATTGAGTTTCTAATATCCGTAACAAACGTGTTAAAGGAACCGTCGCCACCGGCAGAAGCACGGTTCTGCTCATCAAACGGATCAGCAAAATTGCTCTTGTATGATCCCAGTTCTTCATCGGCTCCATAGTTAACTACCGAGTCAAAAATGTAGCCTTTCTCATCGGTTGAGTACGTTGGATCAGCTGGGAAATAGATGCTGTCACCTGATACACGTTCACCCCAACCTTTTAGTACTTGCTCAATAGCCCGGTCAGTTTCCGTTTCACGGCTTTGCCGAATTAGAACATGAGCAATACGTTTCCCATCACTTGTCGTTTTAACAGTAGCTCTGGTTCGCTTCATAGCCTGGTTAACAGCACTTCTAAGCTGTGCCTGGACGGATCCACCAGCCCCCTCTTGGAATGGCTTACCGTTTGCGTCAACGCCTCTATCAATGCCTTCATAACTATCGTTTAGGTTCTCACGCAACTTAGCTTTTAAAATGCCGGCCAAAGCTTTGTCCTGAATTGGCGTCTGATAGCCCATCCAGTACTTACAGATTAGCCAAGGAAATTCCAATACGATTGGCCAAATAACATTGAAGGCCCGCCAGAAGCTTAAACGCCACTTAAGGGCGAATACTTCAACAATTGAGCCCAGTACATAAACAAAGGCAAAAGCCCGACCATAAGCAAGAGACCAGTAGGCCCACTTTTGGCCAAGCCAAACATGGGCAACCTGGAACCAGGTAACAATGGCCCCAATAACGGCCCAGCGCTTAACAACTTCAGCAACGATACCCATTCGTTGAGTAAAGATGTCCCAAGCTTTAGTGTGAATTACAAATGAAATGATCAGCGCAACGACACCTAGTCCAATTGCCCAGCCAATTACCTTTTTCCAAAATAGGTCAAGGTTCGATTTACGATATTTATCCTCAAGATAGGCAGTCAACCAGATAAAGGTCCCACTGGCCACCCCAAACGGGAGTATCCATTTGAGGAATATATCAAGGACTCTTAATAATATCTCCAATATGAATCAACTCCTTAATGCTCGACGGAATGCATTAATTCCGTGCTGTTCTGTATCTACAATAGCTCGTTGATCGGTTGCTTGAATAATAGCTGGATATGATTCTGCAGTTGAATTTGCGAGTAACTTAGGAAGAAGCTTCTGTAAACGTGCAAATTCTTCTACATTATGGGCAATCAGCCAATACTGGTCGTCGCGATGGACACCGGCTATGCCTGCATCAGCGTTGTTAACAAGTCGCCGGAATTGAATTGGCTTATCGACATCCGGATCAGTCACCAAGCTGGCAAGAACATCGCCAACATTTGGTTCCGGTGCTTTCGATCGTTTTGCATGGCGCCCGAAATGGCGCTTCTTTTTTGCTTTTTTCTTTGGCTTTTCCTTGGTCTCTGTAGTCGTACCCAGAGGTGCACTCGCTTCTGCTTCGGCCTTTTGTGCCTTGCGGTATTCACGACGCTTCCGGGCATCATAAATTGTGGCCATAAAGGCATAAATCAAGTAAGCAAGCGTTAAAGGCAGAATAAACCACAATAATACTAATAGCTTTGGCATACCACTAACTACTCCGTTAATAAGTCGGTCAATAGCTTCAAAAACAAATCTAGTAGGTGTGCTGTACATCAGCCATACCAACACACCGAATAAGCTGACAAACACCAGAATGGAGCCAAGACCAATTGCAATGACTCCAACCTTTCTACCCCCGCTTACGTTTTTTAAGCTGTTGACGCAGATTGATACTACTGCATTGACACACAAAACGGCTATTAAAGCTGGTATGACAACGCACCACGAAACATTTGACATGCTACTCCTCACCTATCCTTTCGAAGAAACTACTAATCTGACTTGCAGTCCCTTTATCACGTAAAACGTAAGTTGCATGGAAGAAATGGTGTTCTTCAGATGATTGCAAGTCAATAAAAGTAGGTACTGCCAAACCAGTCTTATAGCTAACTCCAGGAACCTCGTCAATTAGATAATTGATGTCTTTCTTCTGGAGCTGGTCAATATTAAAGACTACTACATGATGGCCATTTTTGCGCAACTTTTTAACTCCATTAATTATCTGGGTACGGTCACGCTTGCAGTCTGGACATTTACTGCTGACCAAGATCAAGGTCGTCTGTTTATATTTTAACGCGTCTTTCATCGTCGGCTGAACAGCCTTTGGGTCGTTTGTAATTGACGAGAAAGTATTGATAGTCGTCTGTTTATATTTTAACGCGTCTTTCATCGTCGGCTGAACAGCCTTTGGGT
>CAMFOZ010000133.1 GCA_945971245.1 uncultured Lactobacillus sp. | reverse complement strand
GTGTTACCCAGGTTACCATTGGTCGTGCTGTTGGAGTTCAGGTAGTCATCCAGGATGTTCTTTTCATCATTATCCTTGATGGAGACGTTCCCCTTCTTCAAGACATTAGCAACAACCTTGTGCAGGAAAGTACTGTTGTTCATGTTTTCTTGAACAATCTGATTCCGCAGGTCATTGATGTGTTGACTCTTCTTACCCTTAGCTGGGTGTTCGATCATGTAGATAACCTGGTAGCCGTCATCCGTCTTGACTGGAGTCTTGGTGTATTCACCAGTCTTCAGGTTAAAGGCAGCCTTCTTGTAGGCCGAGTCAAGCTGGGTGTCGGTGTTATCAAAGGCTGGCACCTTCCCACCCTGGTTCTTATTGGAACTATCGGTGGACTTAGACTTGGCTAACTTCTTGAAGGTCTTGTAGGCATTATCAGAATCATTCAGCTGGCTAATGATATCCTCAGCCTCGGACTTACTACCAACCAGGATTTCAGCAGTCTGAACCTTTGGCTGGTACTTAGTCCACTGCTTGTTAATCTGCTTGTTGGTAATGTGGGAGTAGTCCCGAACAGCAGCTTGGAGTAACAGGTTTGAACGAATCTGTTGCTTCAATGACTTCTCGGTCAACCCATTCTGTTGCAAAATGGCGCTGAATTGAGAACCGTACTGTGACTTGTAACTGTTGTATTCCGCATTGACCTGCTTATCGGAAACCTGCTTACCGTATTCCTTTTGCAGGACCTTATCCAGAATCATTTGCTGAAGGACTTGCTTACCATTGCTGGTAGCCTTCATGCTGCTGTAGTACTCACTCTCGGTGATCTTACCACCACTGGTCGTTGCCACTGCCTTGTTACCGCAGGCAGCAAGAGGCATCATCAGGGCAACTCCCGCAACAATCGCTAATAATTTCTTGGACTTCAAAAAAACACATCCCTTAAAATAATTTGATTCGAAAACATCACTCAATCAAATATACCACACTTCCCAGATCGGTCCAGCCTCGATAAGGAAATGTTTACTGCTTCTTCATAATTTGTTTAAAAAGCCAGGCAGCGGCGATATTCCGTCTGCCTGGCTTTAATCGATTAATTACTTGTTTTCAGGATCCTTTGGCATGATCTCACTGTAAAGGCTCTGCAGTGGATCCGTGATGGTCTTGTTGATCTGTTGCAGCATCTGGTCGACTTGCCGTTCTTGATTCATCAGATCTTGAACAGCCTTCTTGCCACTAATTTCTTGGGCAATCGTTTGAATAGCCTTGATCTCATCGTCGCTTGGCTTTTGGCCCTGCATCTGCTTTTTTTGGGCCTCAACCTGCATCTGTTGGAACTTCTTGAATGAAGTGAAGGCATCTTCATCGGCCTTCAGAGCATCAAAGGCCTTCTTCAGATTTTGGAATTCTTGCGTTTCAGTTAATTGCCGGCTCATTTCGTTTGCCGTGTCGTAGATATTTACAACCATAAATGATAATCCCCTTTTTATTGAATCTCTGTAAATTGTATCATGTTTAAGCTACTAATCAAAATAGCGATTTCACACCGTTCCACCATTGGCTAGCCTTATTACCAAAGTTATTGACTGACTGGTTAAACTGGTTCAACAGGTCACCATCATTATCAAACAGTGACTTCCAGCCATTACCAGACTTGCTGGTATTACTCTGGGCCCGCTCTTGGGCATCCTTGACCGTAAACTTGGTTCCAGGAGTATTATCCAGGATCCCAGTCATCTCGTTTTTGAACAGAACGTTGATATTACGATCACTGATGTCGGTCAGGGCATGGTCAGCACTGGTATCATCGTAACCTTCCCAGGTGGCGACCACAACATCAGGGGTATAACCAATCATCCACTTATCACGGTCGCTGTCCTCATCACCCTTGATCCCGGAATTCGTCGTCCCGGTCTTACCGGCCAGCGTATAACCAGCGGGCTTGGCACTTTCACCAGTTCCGTGGTCATATACCCCGATCATCATACTGGTCATTTCACGGGCCGTCTTGGCAGAGATAACGTGCTTGGTCTTGTTACCCTTATTTTGAGCAATGACCCGTCCGGAAGCATCCTCAATCTTGGTAATGTAATGGGCGCTCGGCATCTGCCCCTCATTGTCGAAGGTTGCATACGCCCGTGCCATCTGCTGAACGGAGACCCCCTTGGTCATTCCCCCGAGGGCCAGTGCCAAGTTCTTATCACCCTTCTCGACTGGCAGATCGAACTTCTGGGCCATGGCATATCCCTGGTTGACCCCGATCTTGTTGAGCAACCAGACTGCCGGAGCATTTAGACTCTCATACAAGGCCTTGTACATCGGGACTGTTCCACTATAGGTATCGTCGTAGTTCTTCGGTGTGTAATGGTTGGTCCCATAGGATTGCTTCTTATCCTGGAGCGTAGAGTCATAGAAGTAGCCATGCTCCAGGGCTGGCGTGTAGACCACGATCGGCTTAATCGTTGATCCCGGTTGGCGCCGCATCTGGGTGGCGCGGTTGAAGCCCCGGAAAACGTGCTTCCCCCGGCCACCGACAACCGCGGTTACCCCACCGGTCTTCGGGTCCATTGCCACGGAGGCTGACTGAACCTTGGCACCATCGGCGGTGTTGGCCGGGAAGTTATCGTCATCATCGTAGGTCTGCTGCATTGACCGTTGTTGGTCCTGGTCCAGTGTCGTGTAGACCTTGTAACCATTGTTCATAATGTCTTTTTCAGAAATGCCGTACTTGCTCTCGGCCTCCGCAATGACCGCATCGAAGAAGTATGGATACTTATAGGTATCGTTTGGCGCATAGCCATTGGTGATTGCCAGTGGCACTTGCTTATACTGGTTGGCCTGGGCCTGGGTCAGCTTATGGTTTTCTACCATCAGCTGAATTACGAGGTTCCGCCGTTGCTTGGTGGCAGCGGGGTGTTCGATCGGGTCATAGATCCCCGGTGAGGTTAACATCCCGGCCAGAGTAGCGGCCTGGGGAACTGTTAGCTCACTGGCGTTCTCATTGAAGTATCGCTTAGCCGCATCCTGGACCCCCCAGACACCATGCCCGAAGTAGGCATTGTTGAGGTACATCGTCAGGATCTCGTTCTTGCTGTATTGATTTTCTACCTCAACCGCAATGAAGATCTCACGGGCCTTTCGCGAGAAGGTCTGTTGCTGGGTCAGGAAGGCGTTCTTAACCAGCTGCTGGGTGATGGTACTCCCCCCACCAGAGATATAATCGCGGTGGAGAAGCTTGTTCTTTATCAGCAGGAAGCCGGCCCGGCCAAGCCCCTTAATTGAGAAACCGTGTTCCTTGTAGAAATTCCGGTCCTCGGTTGAAAGCACGGCGTTCGGCACGTTCTTAGAAATCTGATTGAGGCCAACGTAGGTCCCCTTCTGGGCATACAGGCTCCCGGCCGACTGCTTATTGCGGTCATAAATCACCGTCGTCCGCTCTAGCCGATTCTTCAGGTTCTTAACGTCAGCGGTTTTGGCAACAAATGTCAGATGAATACTCATAATCAAGAAAAAGCTTAGGAAGATCACAATGATCCACCGGGTCAGCTGATAACGATACCAGAATCGTTTTACCCATTCCTTGACCCGCCTACCCGCGTGCTTGAGTGCCGTCCAGATCCGGGTACCGGTCTCCTTTAACCACGCTACTACCTGTTCTTTAAAAGGCCTCTTCTGTGGTTCTCGCTTCATTCTCATTTTCTCCCGTTCATTAATTGACTGTCTGTCATTTTAGCATATAACCAGATTCAAGCCATCAATTTCTGCGTTCTTTTACCAAAAGCTTACCTTTCTTGCTGCAATAGATTTTACCAGTAAAACCCGAACATTATTATGAGATATTCCAAAAAGAATTAATTTATGGCTTAATTTTATGGCGCTATTGTGTTAAAATCTGACTATTGGTTATTAAATTACCTTTTAAGTAAGTATCAAACGGGAGAGAAGAATTTACATGAATAACGATATTGAACGGGTACTCTACAGCCAGGAGGAAATCAATCACCGCGCCGATGAGTTGGCCGCTGCAATCACGGAAAAGTACCAAGATCAGAATCCTTTGGTGATTTCGGTCCTAACCGGCGCCATGATCTTCACCAGTGACATGCTAAAGCGGCTCAACTTTAAGCTCAACGTTGACCTGGTCGACGTTTCCAGCTATGACGGCACTGATTCCACCGGTCAAGTCAAACTAGACCTCGACCTCAAGTCCGATGTCAAGGGCCGTTCCGTTATCATTATGGAAGACATTATCGATACCGGTCGAACCCTGAAGTACCTGGTACAACTGCTAAAAGACCGGGGAGCTAAGAGCGTTGCCATCTGCGCCCTTCTTGACAAGCCTGGACGCCGGGAAGTCAGCATCGAAGGTGATTACGTCGGTTTTACCACACCAAATGAATTTCTGGTGGGCTATGGACTCGACTACAACAACCTCTACCGTAACCTCCCATACGTAGGAGTTTTGAAGCGGGCGGTTTACGCAAACTAACCTTAATCACAAATCTTAATATAATTGCATGGGAGCGAGACAGAAGTCGTTTACGACTTCGTTTTTCGACGCGAAGCTAGCCGTTGGGAGCCCCCGCGAGCACAAATAGAGGTCCAGAGTTCGGCTTTTGCCGGGCTTTGGACCTCATTTGTGTACCGCGCTGTTCACTTTTGGTCTATATAAAAGGACTTATGTCACAGTCTCCCTTTTATTCCAATCCAGCTAACTTATTATGGAGGTTTTCCACTTGAAACAAGGCATTTTAC
>CAMFOZ010000132.1 GCA_945971245.1 uncultured Lactobacillus sp. | reverse complement strand
TATCCCCAAATAAAAATAGAAGGTTTCCTTGTCAAAAAGAAACCTTCTATTTTATATTCAATTAATATACCGCACCATCGTAGAAGTTGTAGCTTGGCTTGTTAAAGTCATGCTTTGCCAGGTCGGACATCTTGATGAAGTTGTCTGCAATTCCCCAACTCATCAAGTTAATGGACTTACCGTAATCTTCATCCGGAATTACGACCATGATGTACTTACCGAGGGCCCGGGCCATCCCCAGTTCAACCCCCATGCCGACATCTTCTTCTTCCGGAATGTAGACCGCCAGAAGCATGTCTGAGGTTTCAACACCAACCCGGTCACCATTGTAGGTTGCGGTTGCCCACTCCCGATCTTCCAAGAGTTCCGGATGTTCATCAACCCGCAATCCCTTGTATTGGTGCTGAAGCGGAATGTATGAGTTCTCAACGTCAATCGTTGGGTTATCCTCAATAGCCTTCATCGCCTGCTTGTAAGCCTTGTTCTGCTTATCAGTAAACCAGCCGGCACAGAAATAAACGGTTTTGCTCTTCATAATAATCTCCTCTATGTATGTTGCTATGCTTTTTATCATAGCAAAAAAGGGGACGCTTCCGCAATAAAAATATCGGTAGATGACGTAAGATTAAGCATTCATTCGGATAAAAAAGGTATAAAATTCTATTGCGGGATAATTTTATTATATCTTTCGAAAATCCGACAAGTTAAATAAAATTATCTATCAAAAAATGATTAGAGGAGACGTAATAATTGATACGGCGACATATAGTTGAAATTGGCCTGGCCGTCCTTTTTATGATGGGGGCTATTATCGCAATTCTGATGTGGTGGGCTGGAAACTACTCGACCACCATAGCAACAGCAATGCTGATCTTGGTCCTTTTAGGAACCGCGGCTGGTACCTTGATTCCAAATATCCTATTAACCTGGTTAATTATCGGTTTATCGACCATTGGAATCGCCATTCTGATGATGGGTTACGTGGTGATGACCATGCCGATTAAGATTGGCCTGCTCCTGGCTTTCCCAGTTTGTGCTAGTTTTAGTGCCCTCAGTCGGTCTATTCTTTCCGGCTGGGGATGGGTTGACCGTAACCGTTCTGAGATCAATAGCTACGTTGAACACTACGACCAGATCACTAAGTTACAGACAAAGTATAACGCCCAGAAACTCTACAGAAAGGCCCAGCAGTTTGTCTTGGAAGACCACGGTGATGATCAGTGGCTGAACGTGACGGCAATCCACTGGTCGCATAATCGGCAGATTCGGCAATTCCACAAGCGTGAATATAACAATGCGCTCCGGGAAATTGCCAAGATCCTAAAGAATGATCGGCTCCCCTCCGAGGCCCTTTACTATATCGGTCACGGGACATTTTTGATTATTTCGTTCCGTCTAACCAAGCGGATCTATGATCACCGGAACGACCTGACGCGGCAAAGCCTGAAGAAAATAAAGATTGGTCATGCTAATCCACAATTCAAATGGGGCGCCAAGCTCATTAATAAGGATGATGCTGCTAAATTCCCAGAACTGGAAGATGTCATGCGCCATGTTGACCGGGATATGGAAACCGATCTAATTGTGGAATACATGAAGGGAGATAGTGTAAATGGTTAGTTGGTTTTTCTGGCTGGCAATGGTCATTACCGTAATCTTCTTCATCCTCGTTATGATCCTGTTTGTTTGTCAGTGGATTATTTACTACCGTGTTGAACAAACTATGCTTCATTATGATGAACAAATCTATTCAAATGAGAAGGGGGATGATGACTAATGGTCCAAGAAATATTGATGATTATCACCCTAGTTTCTATCTGGATTTCCCTCTTCATGGCAATCTTCACCCTTGGCGGTGCAACTGATTTTTGGCTCAAACACAGTGCCAAAGTAATCAAGATTACCCCGCTAGCTCGTTATCCGATGATTACTATCGTGGTCCCTGCCCACAATGAGGATGTGGTGATCGCACAGACGACCCGGGCAATCCTTGATATGAACTACTCCGCGGATCGGATGGAGTTGCTGCTCTTTGCGGACAATTGCGCGGATAATACGGCAGCTGAAATGCGCCGGGCCCTTGATGACCCCCGCTACCGTGACCGCAATGTCCGCATCATTGAGCGGACCGGTTCCGGTGGGAAAGCCGGCGTCCTTAACGATGCCCTTAAAATGGCCCATGGGGAATACATTGGTGTTTATGATGCTGATGCGATGCCAGAGACTAACGCCCTCTACTTCTTGGTTCGCAAGGCTTTAGAAAATCCCGAGCGTTATGTCGCCGTTTTCGGGCGGAACAAGACACGGAATGCTCAGCAGAATTTCTTGACCCGGTGTATCAACCAGGAAATCGTTGTTACCCAGCGAATTCAGCACTGCGCAATCTGGCACCTTTTCAAGATCGGCCGTATCCCCGGTACCAACTTCATTATTCAACGGCAATTCGTCCAGAAAATCGGCGGTTGGCGTAATGGCGCTCTAACTGAGGATACTGATATTTCATTTAAGATCATGCAAAGTGGGAAGCTGATCGCGCTTGCTTATAATTCCGAAGCCTTCCAGCAGGAGCCGGAACGGTTGCACGACTATTACTTCCAGCGGCTCCGTTGGGCGAAGGGAAACTATCAGGTAGTCATCCATAACTTCCGTCACCTCTTTGACCATAGTAATTGGCGAGTTAAGCTCGAGACCTTCTATTACTCCTGTACCTTCTTCTGGTTCAACGCTGCGATCGTCTTATCCGATATTATCTTTCTTGCTAACGTCGGCTTTATTATCGCCCGTTTCTTTAATCCGGCCCTCGTAATCCCGTTTACCTTTGGCGAGAGTAATATCCTGATTATGCAGGTGTTATTGCTGAATTGGCTCTTGATGATTGTTCTGTATATTCTTCAGATATCGATTGCAATGGCCACCCAGTTTGGTCAGGCAACCACCGGACAAATTTGGTTAGCACTAGCTTCCTATTTCACCTATTCCCAACTCTTTATTGTGGTTTCCATCCATGCCGTTTGCTCAGTCTGCCTGGATGCATTGTTGGGCCGCAACGGTAATGTTTGGGTCAAGACAAAACGCTTTAATGATTAGTGGAAAGGAGAAGTTATGCGATTATCTAAATTTACATGGTTCTTGGTGGCAATAGTAACAATTGTCTATACTGCCACCCTCATTGTCGTTCGAATTGAAAATCCTCATCGCCTTCAAGCTGAGAGCTATCAGAACTGGCGAAAGACATACATCATTAAACAGTCTGCTAACCGAGCCTTTGTCAATACAAGTAACCGGCAGCGAAACCCGGTTGCCCTCTCTGAAGGTCAGGGGTATGGGCTTTATATTACCGCTGCCGCTGGTCAACATGGGTGGGCCAAATCTCGTGACTTTGACCAGCTATTAAACTACTATCTGGCCCACCGCGATCATGTTGGTAACCATCGTCAAACACTGACCTACTTGATGCAATGGCGTCAGTACCGGAAGAACGGGCGTTGGGTCAGCGATATCAACAGTGCGACTGATGGTGATCTCTTTATCGCCATGGCCCTTCACCAAGCGGCTCAAGTTTGGCCAAAGCGGGCTAGTTACTATCGAAATCTGGAGCACCATTTAACTAATGATATTCTCGCCTATGAGTATAATCCACAGACTAGGTCTTTAACGGTTGGTGACTGGGCAACGAGTAAGTCAAAGTACTACCGCTTGATGCGGACATCCGACGTGGCCCCGACCTTCTTTGATACTTTCTATCAGTCTAGCCATGACCAACGGTGGCGGACCGTGAAGGACGGGATGCTTGACCACCTTGCTGATCTCAGTGCTCAACACCGCACCGGGCTGGTTCCTGACTTTGCCTGGATAACGGCCGACAGTGCTAAGCCTGTCAAGCCCTGGACAGTTGCCAGCAAGAATGATGGGAACTACTCCGCAAATGCGTGCCGGGTACCAATGATGTTAGCGACTAGTAAAGATCCCCGGGCACAGAGAACGTTGAACCGGATGATGAAGTTCTTCAGTCGGCGATCATATGTAACGGCAGGGTATACTCTAACCGGAAAACAATTGAATCACTACCAATCAAACAGCTTTAGTGCACCGATCTTCATGGCAGTAAGTCATAATCGTAATCATGGGTATGATAACCTGTTTTCTAGTCAAAAGTTTATTTTTAGTAAGCCTTTGCCTAAGGATAACTACTATGACGCCACGCTAACAACGATCGCTGCAATGGAAGGGATGAACTAATAATGAAAAAGAAAATAATGACCGTCTTCGGTACCCGCCCCGAGGCAATTAAAATGGCCCCGGTTGTCAAGCAACTGATTGCTGACGAACAGACAACCCCGATCACGGTTGTCACTGGTCAGCACCGTGAAATGCTTCAACAGGTCTTGGATATTTTCCAAATTAAGCCCGATTATGATCTGGCCATCATGGAGAAGAATCAGAGCCTGGAGCAGGTCACCAGCAAAGTACTTTTAGGCCTGGCGCCGATCCTTGAGCAAGAGCAGCCGGACCTGGTTCTTGTTCACGGTGATACCACTACCACAATGGCGGCCAGCCTCAGCGCGTTTTACCACCATATTCCAATTGGTCACGTCGAAGCTGGCCTACGAACATGGAATCTGGAATCACCATTCCCTGAGGAAGCCAACCGCCAGATAACTGATGACCTGACCAGCCTTTACTTTGCGCCGACTGACCTTAGTCGGCAGAATTTATTGCAAGAACATCACCCGGCGGACCGGATCTTTGTGACCGG
>CAMFOZ010000131.1 GCA_945971245.1 uncultured Lactobacillus sp. | reverse complement strand
CAGTATTATTTATTTGAGTCCAGTGGCTAACTTATTCTTGAAATTTAGGATAATTTGAAAGTTGCCCTAGAGATGGGAAAAGACAATGAAACAAACGAGAGAGCTCGATTTGAATAAAATGTCGAGCCTATTGCTTGATGAAGAAACTGCTAGTTTTCAACCGAGCTGGGACAATACAATCCTGATAACGGCTTATGATAAGGAACGAACTTTTATCCTAACTCGGGATAATCGCTGTATGGTACTTCCTCGTTCGCTTCGGGAGGTTCTCGAACAATTTGCTCGTGATAATGATATTGCGGAGTTCGAGTGTCAGGCATTGTATGACATGATTGGGGTACATAAGGGGCGAGGCTATATTGCGGGTCACAACCGTCTTGTACCAACCTGCGGAACAAGTAATGGTCGGGTTGTTTATTACGTAGCCAAGCGTTTATTTGATAAACGAGCAACTGAAGATGGA
Source organism: uncultured Lactobacillus sp. (assembly GCA_945971245.1). GTDB lineage: Bacteria > Bacillota > Bacilli > Lactobacillales > Lactobacillaceae > Limosilactobacillus. The sequence goes on along the minus strand of CAMFOZ010000131.1, from coordinate 4,464 downwards.
CAGACGGTGGCCTCATTTCGGGGACGCAAGCACCAGATCTTTCGGGTCAAGATTGATACTGGCTATAAGACCTTTATAAATTTACTTCAGGCTGCAGATGACGCGGCGAAACTTCAACTGAATGCTTTGGAATGGCGGATGCACAGTCTGGGAGTTAAACGAGTAAATAAGCGGGAAAATGTCCACTTTTATGATATGTGTGGTAACCGCCGTGTGATGAGCCGTGATCTCCGGCGCCGGTGGATGATGATCCTCGTTCGCCGGGTCATCCGCAAATACTGCACGGAAGAGGAATGCAAAGAGATCGAAAGCCTTATTAAGCACTATATCGAAAAATAAATATTTTTTGACAAAATCCGTGCAATAGTCTATCAATCAAGTATAATAAGGGGTGAGAGAAGTGGGATAAAACGGTACAGATTGGAGTGTGTTATCAATGACAGATAGTAAGTTTCACAGTGGAATTGATTACTCATTAAGCATCCTGCAGGAAAAGTGGCAACCAACCCTAGTCTTCTGGCTAGGCTTCCGGCCACTGACCTTGGATGAACTGCACCAGTTGGTTCCTAAGATGTCTAGTGATGAGTTAAAGGATGAGTTGGCAAAGCTGCAAAATCTGCGGATTGCCAATCCCGTTAAGGATACTGAGAATTGCTACTCCCTGACTGAAGACGGTAAGGACTTCCGTCAGCTACTGATGTCACTGAGTATCTGGGGTAAGCAACAGATGAATGATGACGAGGACAAGAGTTCAGCCCTGGTGGTTGAGCCGGAGTCCGATGCTAAGTTGAGTGAGCTGGTTAAGTATAGCAAGCTCCTTCGTGATTATATTAACTATGATGAATAAGTAGTTGAAAACGACCACTGACTAAAACCATTTCAGCCAGTGGTCGTTTTTTTGCTCTGAACGTTAAAAAATTAATGATGGTTATTAAAAAATCGACGGAAAAGTGTAAAATACGAAATTAGGGAACAAAAGTGTTATTAATGTGTAGTTTTCATTAATGGGCCCCTTGACAGGTTGATCGATTACTACCATACTAATTTAGTGAAATTAAAAGATTCTTTAAACAATCTTGTTAAAAGAATCATAAATAATAGGAGACGTTAAATTATGTCTGATGAAAATAGTGAATACCCACAGGATGAGCGAGTGGCTTCAACCCATAATGAGGTTCACCACCATCATCATCACCACCGCCACCATCGCCGTCACCACGGTTGGCGGATTTTTTGGTCGGTCGTTGGTATTATGGTCCTGATTGCCATCTTCTTCGCGGGAGTGGCATGGCATAACCTTAAATCAACAACCAACAATATGTACAACAGTGCTGGGATCACCAAGACCCGAGATGCCAATAAGGTGCTTGCGCAGAAGCGGCCGGTTTCAATCCTTCTGCTGGGGACCGATACTGGAGCCCTGGGCCGAGATTACAAGGGTCGGACCGATACGATGATGATCATGACTCTCAACCCACAGAAGAAGACGACCACGATCGTCAGTCTGCCACGGGATATGAAGGTCAACCTACCAGACTACCCAGACGACTCACCGGCCAAGATCAACGCTGCTTACACCTATGGTGGGGTTAAGGAGAGTGTTAAGATAGTGCAGAAGCACTTTAACATTCCAATTGACTACTACGTCCTGGTCAACATGGGTGGCCTAGAAAAGGCGATCAACCAGGTTGGCGGAGTCGACGTTAAGTCACCACTGACCTTTGATTATGAGGGTGCCCACTTCACTAAGGGACAGACTTACCATTTGAATGGTAGTAACGCTTTGCGGTTCAGCCGGATGCGCTATGATGATCCGCAAGGGGACTACGGCCGGCAGCAGCGTCAACGGTTGGTTATCACAGCCTTGCTGAAGAAGTCAATTTCCTACAAGACGGTGCTGAACCAACGCTTCCTGCGGTCTATCTCAGATAGTTCTCAGACCGATCTGACCTTTAATAATATGGTCACCCTGGCGAAGAGTTATCGTGGCAGCAATACCAATATCGTTCAGGACCACGCTCAAGGTCATGGTGCTGATGAAGATGGTCAGGACTATGAAGTCGTCCCAACCAGTGAACAACAACGGATCACTAACTTGTTACAAAATAGTTTGAAGAATTAAGGAGTAGAGCATTGAATAACAACTCAGTAGATGAATCAACGAACACAATTGATTTAAGCCGCTTAATTGGTATTTTCCGTAAGCACATTAAGCTTTTGGTACTCTGGACTTTGATTGCGGGATTGCTTGGCTTTGTCGTTGCTGAATTTGTGGTTGTACCTAAGTACACGGCAACAACGGAAATCTTAGTTAACCAGAAACACAGTAGTGATAGTAATGGTCAGGCCTATAACAACCAACAGGCTGATATTCAAATGATCAATACCTACAAGGACATCATTACCAATCAGGTGATCTTGAATAAGGTTAGTCATGAATTGAATAGTACTAAGACTGCTCGTGAATATGGCCGGGCATACAACATGCCAGTTGCTAAGTTGAAGAACGCAATCAAGATTAGTACCCAACAGAACTCACAAGTGTTCTCAGTGGCTGTTAAGACGGATGATCCAAACCTATCAGCAGCAGCAGCAAACACGATTGCACGGGTCTTTAAAAAACAGATTAGAAAGATCATGTCGGTTAACAACGTAACGATTGTGTCACACGCTACAGTGCCTGATAGTCCTTCTTTCCCAAATGTTAAGCTTTTTGCACTGGCTGGTGCCATTTTAGGATTATTATGTAGTACTATCTATCTAATCATTAAAGAATTGATGGATACAACGGTTAAGGAAGATGAATTTATGACTAATGAACTAGGCTTGACTAACCTTGGGCATATTAACCATTTCCATATGGAGCATAATTTCCATCCTAATCGAAGTGAAAATAGTAGTAATCAAGCTGAACGACGGGTTTAAAAAGGAGAAAGTAGAATGGCATTCTTTCATCGTAGTAGTAGAAGTAAAAACCAATCTAACGAGAGTATTAAGAACGGGGTTCAGTTGATTACGGCTATGCACCCCAAGAGTCCAATTTCAGAGCAATTCCGGACACTGCGGACCAATATCAATTTCATGGCGATTGATTCACCCATCAAGACGCTGGCATTAACTTCGGCTAACGTTTCGGAAGGGAAGTCTACGGTGTCCAATAATCTGGCGGTAGTTTGGGCACAAAACGGTCAACGGGTTTTACTGGTGGATGCCGATTTACGGCGGCCAACTCTCTACCGGACCTTTGACCTTGATAATCGGCAAGGATTGACAACGATTTTAACTAGTAGGGATCACACCATTGATTTAAATGAGATCATTCAACCAAGTGGAATTGATAATCTGTCGTTATTGCCGAGTGGGCCAATTCCACCTAATCCAGCTGAGCTATTGAGTTCACATCGAATGAAAGACTTCTTAGCAGCTGCTAGAGAACGATATGACATGGTGATTGTCGATGTTCCACCGATGTTGGAAGTTACGGATACCCAAGTAATTTCGCACAACTTGGATGCAATTGTTTTAGTGATTAAGCAAGGACAAACCCAGAAGTTGGGTGCTAAACGAGCTGTCGAGCTTTTAAAACTCGCCCACGCTAACCTTTTAGGATATGTCATGAACGACGTTGAGGGTGATGGTGGTGCTGGCTACGGTTATGGCTATGGATATGGCTACGGTTATGGATATAGTAGTAATGAGGATGATAAATAATGGTCATGGTTGATCTCCATTGTCATCTTTTACCGGGAATTGACGATGGTTCTAAGAGTATGGAAATCTCACTTCACTTAGCACGCGAAGCAACTGAGAATGGGGTAACCCATGCTCTTTTAACGCCGCACCATATGAATGGACATTATGTAAACCACAAGCAAGATGTGATTCGGCGGACGGCAGAGTTTCAAGAACAGCTTAAGAAGCATGGTATTCCGCTAACGGTTTTTCCGGGACAAGAGGTGCGGATTAATGGGCAGTTATTAGATGCTCTAGATAGGGACGATATTTTATTTGCTGATACTGGCAATAAATATTTAATGCTAGAATTTCCTGATGATGATGTTCCTCACTATACGAACCAGATGATTTTTGATTTGCAGCAAAGAGGAATTACACCGGTAATTGTCCATCCGGAGAGAAATACCAAAATTATGAAAGAGCCAGATCTCATTTACCATTTGCTTGAGAAAGGCTGTCTTTCGCAGATCACGGCGAGTTCTTATGTAGGGACTTTTGGTAAGAAAGTTGAGAAGTTTAGTCGGCAACTAATTGCGGCCGGCCAAGTGTATGTCTTTGCATCGGATGCACATGATTTACCTGGACGGAAGTATGAAATGCGGCAAGCCTTTGAGAAAATGCAGCAGGAATTTGGACAAGAAATGGCCGAGCAATATCAAGAAAATGCTCGTTTAATTATTAATGGCGGGAATGTATCATTAAATAATTTAAATAAAATAAAAAAAAAAA
>CAMFOZ010000130.1 GCA_945971245.1 uncultured Lactobacillus sp. | reverse complement strand
AAGATGTAATGTAGCAAAATCCGTAAGGATTTATTTATAGAATACGAGGAGGAGTGTTTATGAATCGACAAACCAAGGGTGTACTGCTCGCAGCCGGTGGAGCTTCCCTCTGGGGTGGCTCCGGTGCGGCCGCCCAGTACCTCTTTTCAACCACCGATATCTCGACAACCTGGCTAGTGGCGGTCCGCTTGATTACTGCGGGAATACTACTGACCGCCATCTCACTTGCCCATGCACCGCAACAGGTTCGAGCCCTGACTCATCAACGACGTAACGTGGGCTACTTACTGGCATTCGCCGTGCTCGGGATGATGAACTCCCAGCTGAGTTACTTTCTGGCTGTCAAGTACAGTAATGCCCCGACGGCAACGGTGATTCAGTACTTGCAACCGGTAATCATCATCGTCTGGCTGGCATTTGCTCAGCGGCAATGGCCCCGTCGGATTGACTGCATTTCGATCGTAATCGCCTTGATCGGAACATTTTACCTGGTGACGGGCGGGCGCCTGAACACCCTGACCCTTACCCCGGTTGCGCTCTTCTGGGGACTCTGGTGTGCGGTGGCTGCTGCTCTCTACACCCTACTGCCACAGCCACTGTTGAAAAGATACGATGCCCTGGCAGTCTGTGGATTGGCAATGCTCGTCAGCGGAATCCTCCTCATCCCATCACTGTTCACCATTCCGTGGCCGCACCTGTCCAGTGGTGATTGGTGGCTGGTTATCTACATCATCGTCGGTGGGACAATGCTTTCATACACGATGTTTTTGCAAAGCATTCGTTATATTTCACCATCGGTCACGGGGATTCTCAGCGCCTTTGAGCCCCTCGTCGCCACCCTGCTGGCAGTTACCCTGTTGGGAACGCGAATGACGGTGGCCGGGGTTGTTGGTTCGCTGATGATCCTATTGACCACCTTTCTCCAGGCTATCCCAATGCAGAAAATATTGAACCTCCTAGGGTTAAAACACCATTATTAAATAAAACGGCTACCGACCATTTTCGTCGGCAGTCGTTTTTTATAAATCCCACAAAATGTGCATTTCTTCCTACATTCACTTATTCTTGCCACACAATGAAAGCGCTACAATCAAGTTGAATTAAGAAAAGGAGTGTATCAATATGCCAATCAAATTTCATCAGGACAGTCAGGAATTTCACCTATTCAACGACCGGATTAGTTACATCATTAAGATTCTGCGCAACGATCAACTCGGTCAGCTTTACTTTGGAAGCCGTGTACCTGATCGAACTGATCACTCCTACCTAGTAGAAGACGGCTATCGTCCGGTGATGAGCTATGTCTACGATAATGATTATGATTTCTCACTCGGTAACCTCAAGCAAGAGTACCCGGCCTATGGAACAACCGACTATCGAATGCCAGCTCTTGAGATCAAGCAGCCCAATGGTAGTACGGTAGTCAATTTCCGCTACCAATCCCATCGTATTTACGCCGGAAAGCCCAAACTAGCCGGTCTTCCCGCCACCTATGTCGAAGATAATGATGAAGCTACTACCCTTGAGATTCTCCTTCATGACGATGTGATTGACGTCGATTTAACTCTTACTTACACGATTTTTAATGATTACGATGCAATTGCCCGTAGCACGCGCTTCGCTAATCATAGTACCCAGGATTACCAACTAACCACCGCCATGAGTATGAACCTCGATCTTCCTGATGATGACTATGACTGGATGCAGTTCTCTGGAGCCTGGGGAAGAGAGCGGCAACTAAAGTCTACCCACCTTCGCCCGGGTATTCAGGCAGTCAGCAGCACCCGCGGCGCCTCTAGTCATATGCAAAACCCATTTGTAATCCTCAAGCGTCCTCATACCGATGACGTTCAAGGTGAGGCATACGGATTCTCCCTCGTCTACAGTGGGAACTTCCTTGCACAAGCTCAGGTTGATGCTTATAAGGTAACCCGGGTCCAAATGGGAATTAATCCTTTCCATTTTTCATGGAAACTAACTCCTGGTCAAGAATTCCAGACCCCTGAGGCAGTCATGGTTTACACCAGCAATGGCCTTAATCAACTCAGCCAAACCTATCACCAGCTCTACCAGCACCGGCTAGCTCGTGGTTATTGGCGCGACCGGCCACGTCCCATCCTAATTAACAACTGGGAAGCAACCTACTTTAACTTCACGGCAGATAAGCTGATACAGCTTGCCAAGCAGGCTAAGGACCTCGGAATTGAGCTCTTTGTTCTTGATGATGGTTGGTTTGGAAAGCGGACTAAAGAAACTGCCGGGCTCGGCGACTGGTGGGTCAACCGTGACCGCCTCCCCGAAGGTATTAGCGGCTTGTCCAATAAGATCCATCAATTAGGAATGATGTTTGGCCTCTGGTTCGAACCAGAAATGACCAACAAAGACAGTGACCTCTATCGTAACCATCCCGACTATATCATCCAGACTCTCAATCGGCACCCATCCCAGGGCCGGCGTCAATACGTCCTCGACTTCTCGCGGCCAGAAGTTGTTGAGTACATTCATAAACTAATCGCCAAAGTTCTGCGTGAGGGACACGTGGATTACGTTAAGTGGGACATGAACCGCAATATCACCGAGTGCTTCTCCACGGCCTTTCCTGCAGACCAGCAGGGCGAGATTTTCCACCGCTATATTCTCGGCGTCTATCACCTTTACGAGCAGCTGATCCAGGAGTTCCCGAAAATTCTCTTCGAATCTTGTGCCTCAGGTGGTGGCCGTTTTGACGCTGGAATGTTGTATTATGCACCGCAAGCCTGGACGAGCGATGATTCCGATGCTATCGAGCGACTGAAGATCCAGACTGGAACATCATACTGCTACCCAATTAGTTCCATGGGCGCCCACGTCTCTATCTGTCCCAATGAACAAGTTAATCGCTACACTCCACTGAAGACTAGGGGTGACGTAGCCTTCTTCGGTGACCTTGGTTATGAGCTTGATCTAGCAAAATTAACAGCGGATGAATTAGAACAAATCAAGGACCAGGTTAAATTGATGAAACATTATCGGTCACTCTTTCAATTCGGGCGCTTTTACCGGCTAAAGAATCCGTTTGATGGTAATATCACTGCCTGGCTGGTAGTAAGCCCCGATCGGCAGCAAGCAATAATGGGCTACTTCAAGGTCCTCAATGATGTCAACGCGGAATACCGCCGGCAACGAATCCCAGCTTTGTTAGCAGATCAAGAATATCGGGTTTGTGAAGAAGACGGTCACTACTGTGGAACTTATACTGGCAGTGAACTCGCCAATATCGGTTTAGTAACTTCGGACGCTGAATCAGAACAATCAGCAGCTACTAGGGATGTTCCCGATTTCTACAGTCGTCTATTTATCTTTGAAGCAAAGAAAGATTGAGGTGAAAGCATGTACCAATTTCGACGAATTATCATGGCCTTCTGCGGCGTAGTTCTCTGTGGCTTTTGCGTAGGCATGCTCCAAAAAGCAAACCTCGGTGTGGATCCCTTTACCTGTTTTGTAACCGGGATAGCTAACCTATTTAAGTCGACTTACTCGACATTCTACTTAATTCTAACGGGGGTCCTGTTGGTTCTCGTTTTCATCTTGAAAAAACACTATATTGGTGTGGCTACTGTAATCAATCTCTTCTTCACCGGCGTGGCGGCAGATACAATGCACCACTTACTTGATATCATCCTGCCTCATCCCAATCTCGCTATGCGCAGTGGACTAATGGTGGTGGCAATCATATTCACCTGTCTTGCAGCAGCGCTCTACTTTACAGCTGATCTAGGGGTCTCTGCTTACGATGCCATCTCGCTGATCGCTGCTTATCAGTATCGGCTGCTACCTTTCAAGTACTGCCGAATGATTACTGATTCCCTTTGTGTTTTGGTTGGCTTTCTGTTCAACGTTACCCTTGGTGTGGGAACGATTATCACTGCCCTCTTCATGGGGCCGCTCACCCAATGGTTCCGTACTCATTTAGCAGAACCTTTACTAACACGTGGACAACACGCCATGGCGTAAGAGAGTTTACGAATTTGCGTCTCACAATTACAAATAGGCCTCAAACATTCGGTGAAGTTCGAATGTTTGAGGCCTTTTGTGTACTGCGCTATCGACCTTTGATCTAGATAACAGACATAATCATAGTTCCCTTTTATTTTGTTCCTGAACTTGCTTTCGATATGTCCGAGGCGTCATTCCGTAAGTTTGCTTGAATATCCTTGTAAAAGAATTAGCATGGTTATAACCACATTGTTGCGCTATTTCCTCAATCGATAATGGTGAAGACTCAAGCAGGTGCCGGGCCTTGGTTATCCGAAAGTTTCGAATATACTGCCCTGGGGTCAGATCAGTGGCCTGCTTAAAGAGCGTACTGAGGTAACTCCGATCCAGGTTCACTGCCCGAGCTAATTGATCAGCTGAAGCAGTCGAAACATGTTGGGTCAGATAAAGGATTGCGCGGTCAACATACGAATTTCGCTGAGTCGTCCGATAACCACTCATTACAGTCGAATCAGCAATTAAGCTCAAAAAGCGAAGAAGGTTGCTATTAGCCAGTAACTCAGCAGATGTACTTACCAATGGGTGCTGAATAATCTGATTAACGCAATCAGCCAATTCATAATAATGATTATTGTTAAAAACTGGCGTTTGCTCTGATATTTTCAACTGCTTAATCAGTGTGGTTGCATAGGATCCAGTAAAGCCTATCCACACATATGACCAGGGAGTCAGCTCATCTGCAATATAATAGGTTTGATAATTGGGCTCAATGAAGAATCCCTGTCCAGAATGCAAATGATAGTTAATGCCATTCACACGAAAGGTTCCTGAGCCAGCTAAAATATAGTGAATTAAATAATATGAACGAACTGCAGGGCCAAAGCGGTGTCCTGCCATCGTATCTGACCGTCCCACCGAAGTAATTCCTAACTGACTATTCCTGGATGGCGAATAATCAAATGCAACAGCTTTCTCCACTTTTGTCCCTCCTTTTTCTCCAGTCTACGCTAAATATCATAAAAATGGCTCTATGATATTCGGTAAGGATAAGATGATTTCTTATCTTTACCGTTTTTT
>CAMFOZ010000129.1 GCA_945971245.1 uncultured Lactobacillus sp. | reverse complement strand
AGTAAATATAGTTTTGCAATCCTGCCTATTTCTTAATAGACGGGATTACATAAAAAGTAATCCCGTCTATTAAGAAATAGGCAGGATTGCAAAACTATATTTACTTAAAGGCACTGGCGAGGATCCGCGCCTGGGCGGTCTCGAGTTCGTCCGCGTTGCAATTGATGTACCGGCTGACCAGGCGGGCATCGGCGTGCAGGTCATCCACGAGAAAATCATGGATAGTCGTGACGGCCTCCCCGGCGTGACGCAGGTGCTGGATGGTCATCGTCACGGCCAGCTCCTCAACCTTAGCAGCGGATAACGATGCCGGCGCCACCTCGACGACTCCTTGGTAATAACCACTCATAAACGTTTTATTCATGTTCATCATCCCCCACTTTCATTGTAATTCCTGCGACAAACTATTCAAACTGCCAGCCCATGATCGCCATCTCGGTCATTACGTCCCCGACCAGGCTCTGGTAGAGGGTCGTCTCACTCTGCGGTACCCCACCGAGCGCGGGGAGGTAGAAGTTGACGATTGCCCGGTAACCCTCACCCGGCGCAGTCTGACTATCCCGCTCGATCCAAATTGGGCTGTAGGCATCCAGATTGGTGTCGTGGTAGAAGTTGTACTCGACAATTTCCTGCTGGAGGAGGTCCCGAACATGGCGGTAGTCACAACTCAACCGTAGCTGGTCAAGGTCGTCGATCACTTCGCCCGTGTCACTATTGAACGGCGGGTAGTCGCGAAAATAGGCATTGATCCGCTGGAGGACACTCAGACTGAGACTTGTGACAAAGGTCTCCCCGCGGTGAACCGCCATCAGGTCAGCCTGGTTCGTGTGGATATCGTTGGCTAAGGTTGCCAGGTAGGGCTCCTCCATGGCGATTAGTTCTGATTCAATTAACTGTAAGTCACTCTTGTTAAGCATCTCTGTCCCCATCTCTTTATTATTCCCGGTGCCATGTTGTTACCGGGTATGACCGCTTTTCGGCCTAAAGTGAAAATTCTGCTACTGTATTCACCTTAATTATACTATCATTGTTACAGAAACTAAATTTTACTGCAGAAAGTGGCGCAAATCGTGCACAACAAACTAACCTACATTACTTATCAAATCATCATTGCAATCCTCGCCATCATCTCGATCGTCATGCTGATCGCCTACTATGCCAAGCAGATCAACATCGACGCCTACCCGTATAGCCTGATCGATAACGGGATCTGGTTGGTTTTCACCATCGACTACTTTACCCGCCTAGCTCGGGCCAAAGATAAGAAGGCCTTCTTCAAGCACAACATCTTCGACCTGCTCTCAATCATCCCAGCGAGCTCACTGTTCGCCTTCTTCCGGATCTCCCAAGTTGGTCGGACGCTCAAGATGCTGAAGCTCTTCCGCCTTCTCCGCCTGGTCGGTTTCACCGGACGGCTGGCGACCTTCTTCAAGCGCAACGAACTAGTCTACTACCTCTACATCAGTGTCGCCGTGATCATGGTCGCCGCCGCGATGTTCTGCATTTCCGAGCGGGTCTCCTACCAAACCGCGCTCTGGTGGGCCATTACGACCGCTACAACCATCGGTTACGGAGACGTCATCCCCAAGACCGGGATTGGCCGGGGCGCCGCCATCATCCTGATGCTGCTTGGCATTGGTTTCATCGGGATGCTGACCGGGACGATCACCGAATTCTTCGCTAAAGAAGATGAGGCCAAGGTGGGTCAGCAGTTGAACCGCCTAGAGGCCGAGAATCACGAGCTCCACGCCGAACTCGATGAGATCAAGCAGCTGCTGATCGATCAGCAACAGGGAGAACACCATAAGGAGAAGTGATTACACCGCCAGCAGCCCTGGCGGATTTTTAATCTAAAAAAGCGACAACCTAACTTGCTTTTTCATTAGAGCAGACCTTGACGACGAAATAATTACACATGATACAATAGCAAAGTCGTTCGTCCCCTGTCGTAATAGGGAGGGGGTGGTTAGCCATGAACCTGTTAAACGACTTCATCTCGCTCGTTAACGCGCTCATCGTAGTCTGGTTCGGTTGGTGGCTTAATAACCGACACCATTAACGAGTAATCGAACGGCAATAAGCCCACAATAAAAAGCCCTCAGCATCTCGCAACCTTGCTGAGGGCTTTTGTGCGCCATAAATCTGACGACTTCATCTCTAAAGGCATTATAACATAGTTTTAATCATTATCCATCAAAGATCATAAATAAGATCTGAACTTTCTCTGCACCCATAGTGATTAAATGCTAAAATATTAAGGATTTATTTTTTCATTTTCAAGGAGCAATCATGGAATTTTCATTCACCCGCCGGCACGGCCTGCGGAAACTCTATCTGGAATACACCGTCATGTTCATCTTCCTGGCGGCCTGCATCTTCGGCACTTACCTGGTTACCGGGCACACCTTTATCCTCAGCAAGGACGCCCTCAACCAGCACCTACCGCTGTTGGTCAAGTACCGGGCAGCCCTGATTGAATTTCTCCACCACCCCAGCCGGCTGACGTTCTGGTCCTGGCAGATGGGACTGGGGACCGACACCTTCCAGGTCTATTCCTACTATACGATCGGGGACGTATTCGCCTACCTTGCCCTCCTCTTCCCGGCCGCCAAGATGACCATGGCCTACCAGGTGATCGCCATGGTCCGGATGTACTGTGTTGGCCTGGCCTTCGTCTACTTTGCCCAGCACTTCAATTTCCGTAACCACGTTATCCTGATCGGGACCGTTGCCTACACGGTTAACGCCTTTCTCCTGTACGCGGCAGTTGCGCAACCCTTCTTCACGACCCCCTTCATTATCTTTCCATTGATTGTGGTCCAGCTAGAGCGGATCCTTAAGGGCGGTTCTAGCTGGCCGTTAACCGGGGTCTTCACCTGGATGCTCGTCAGCAACTACTACCTGGCCTTCGTCCTCGGTATCGGGGCCCTCGTCTACCTGGTTCTGCGGGTGCTGACCCACTACCGGACCAAGCTGGACTACCTCCGCACCTTAGGCAAGCTGAGTTTTGCCACCGTAACTAGTCTCCTGCTCTCGGCGATCCTCCTGGTACCCGAGATCATTGCCGTCACCAATTCGACCCGAACCGGGGCCCAGTTTGCCAACGGCTTGAAGGTCTACCCGCTCTACTACTACCTCTTCCTACCCAAGCAGCTTATCAACGGGGGCCAGTGGTACTTCATGTACTGGACGGCCCTCGGGGTAGTTTCAATCGGCTTCCTGGCCCTAGTCTACATCTACTCCCGGCCAAAGAAGTACCCGCTGCTGACAATCAGCCTCGGCCTATCGTTAGTCATGCTCCTGATTCCCGCCGTGGGGGCCTTCTTCAACGGGATGATGTCGGCCTCCAACCGGTGGACCCTTTTGATCTACCTGCCGCTAGCGATGGCGGTCTGCATCCTCGCCCAGGACGCCCCGCGGTTCAGCCGCCACACCCTCTGGATTCTCAATATAGCTACGGCCATCTACCTGGTCGTCCTGATTGCCACTTTCTACTTTGCCAATAACGATGACATCTTCATGCCGGTCCTCTTCCTGATTATCTCCTTGATGGCCCTCTGGTTGATCAACTTCCACAAGACCCGCTTCCCTGACCGCTGGCTCCTGGCGATCGTCCTTCTCAATGCCGGTTTCAATGCCATCTATGCCGCTTTCCCATACAAGGGTGACTTCACCGACAAGATGCTCTCCCGGGGCGAATACCAGGCCATCACGGCTAACCGCTACGGGGGACTGGACCAGGGGCTGAGCCGGACGCCGAGTTACCGGGTTTCGACCATCAGTCAGAACCAGATCATCGCCTGGCCGAACCTTGACAACGACCTGACCTCGGGCCTGCACAATATCGATTCCTATTATTCCCTGCAGAATAAATACCTCGGGCAGTTCAATACCAGCCTGCAGAATAACCAGTACCAGGCTAACATCCCGATCCGCCAGGCCGATGACCGGACCGTGATGAACAACTTCTTTGGCGTCCGCTACCTCTTCGTGCAGAGCAACAGCGTCAACGCCACCAAGCTCCCCGCTGGCTACTTTCTCGACAAGACTAGTCAGCCAATCATCAACTACGATGTCGGTCAGCCTAGTTCTGCCACCAGTAAGGACCAGCTGATTCCGATCCAGACCGAGCGCTACAAGACCAACAATGCCTTCCCCCTGCTCTACTGGCAAGACCGCTACATCAGTCATGCCCGCTACAAGCACCTGTCACCGACGGAAAAGGAACGGGCCCTGGCCAGCGGGGTCGTGGTGGACGGACCGACGACGGGGATGCGGGCAGCCAAGCTCCGTCAGAATGTAATCCCGATCAAGAGCACCCTGGTCTCCAACCGTTTCAACACGATCAATCCGACCAAGCTCAAGTACGTCGACAGTGACGAGAAGTACCAACTCCAGTTCCCGCAGATGCAAAGCAAGGCCTTCCGCCAGCGGGTCCGGGGCAGTGAGCTCCACATCGAGTTTAGTAAGATCAAGTACACCCCCTTCACCATGAAGGAGCAGATCCACTACGACATGCACCACCGGCAGGCCATGACCAATAATCCGGGGAGCGTCTTCAACGAGCGCTTTAACAAGTACCGCTACTGGCGCTACCACGTCCTAAATGGCTCGCCGGACATCTCGTTCCAGCTGAACTACTCCAGCCGATTTGGGACCGCCAGTGTCATCCAGGCCAAGCAAAACGTACTCTCACTCTTCAAGCACGTCACCAACGGCACCCTGAATATCGGCTACTACAATGGTAACCTGCCGCAGAAGCTGACTTTCAAGCCTTCGAAGCTGGGAAACTATGAGCTCAAGTACCGGGTCGTCGCTGAAAAACTGGACGGTAACTATACCCAGGAGGTCCGGGCCATCCAACGACATGCTCTGACCAACCTGCAATTTAGCCGCAACCAGGTCAGTGGGCGGATCACGACACTGCGGGCTGGGGTCCTGACCTCTTCGATTCCGTACTCTAGTGGCTGGCGGGTCACGGTCAACGGCCATGCGGCTAAGACCGTCCGCACCAACCAGGCCTTCCTCGGGGTTTACCTGCCACGGGGCACCC
>CAMFOZ010000128.1 GCA_945971245.1 uncultured Lactobacillus sp. | reverse complement strand
TCCTTGATCAGGTCGATGGCGTTATTAATGTAGTCAACCCGTTGGTCACGCCGGGAGTTCATCAGGTGAACAATCCGGTAGTACTGTTGTGGATTGAGGTAACGAAGGGAAAGGTCCTCCAGTTCCCACTTGATCGTGCTAATCCCCAACCGGTCTGCAATGGGAGCATAAATCTCCAGGGTTTCGTTGGAAATTCGCCGTTGCTTATCTGGCCGCAGATGCTGCAGAGTCCGCATATTGTGCAGCCGATCAGCCAGTTTGACGATCATCACCCGGATATCCTTCGACATTGCCAGGAGAAGCTTCCGGTGGGTCGCCGCCATCTGCTCACGGTTGGACTTATAGTGAATTTTACCCAGTTTAGTATCGCCATCGACAATCATGGCAATGGTTGGTCCGAACAATTCCTTGATATCGCCCAGCGTGGCGCCGGTATCTTCGGCAATGTCGTGCAGGTAGCCCGCGCAAACCGTTTCCGGATCCATTTGAAGGTTGGCCAGGATGCCGGCAACTTGAATTGGGTGGATAATGTATGGCTCACCTGATTTACGCCGTTGATCATGATGACAGATTGCGGCAAAGCGGTAGGCCTTCTCGACCAATGCCACGTGTTCATCATTCATATAGGAAGAAACCATCTTGCGCACATCTTCGTGCGTTAACTCTTTAACTTGTGACATTATCAGTCCCCCTTCGGTCAAAATTACTGCTGCTGACTAGCCCAGGACAGGTAGCTTACAGCCCAGTATGCTGGTGCAAAGTAGTAAGTATAGTGTGGCATAAAGAAATAGGCTGCTAACAGGAACAGTAGTGGGAAAATCAACAGATTAAAGACGCTTTGTTGACGCCGGGCAACATGAACGCCGATCCAGATGCTATAAATTCCGTTAATAATCAATAGGAACCAAACGACCCAGTGCACGCGGGTCAGCATAGGAATCCGATCCGTCAATACGGGAACTAACATCCCAAAGACGACTCCAAGAATCCAGAGCAGTTTATCAAACGTTTGCCATTTGCTTTTAAAGATTGCCATTTTACAACACCTTAACTATCTATTTTCACTTTTTGTTGATTTTTCTAATTGTATCACAATCCTGAATAATCATTAACGATGATTAACTGCCAGTTCACTAGCGTAGGAAACCGCCGCTAGGAAGTACAGCGGTGCCGTTTCCGTCCGTAAGATCCGGGGACCCAAGCCAACCGGGATTACCCCAGCCCCTTGCATCTGCTCAATCTCTTGGCTAGTCAGACCGCCCTCAGGGCCAAAGACCGCTACCAGCGATTGTCCGGGGGTCATCTTGGTCAACACCTGATGAAGGGCACTGGTTTCACCCTGCTTAGCTGACTCCTCCCAGGCAACAACCCGCTGATCAGCTGGGTTATCGACCAGGGCCGTTGTCAGGTCAGGCGAATAGGTAACTTGCGGTTGACGATTACGGTGGGATTGTTCTGCCGCCCCATCAGCAATCTTTTGCAGGCGCGCCAGCTTTTTAGCCCGTTTCTGCTTAGCCCAGTGGCTGATTGAACGCGCCGATTCAAAGAAGACGATCTTATCGGCACCTAATTCAGTTGCCTTTTGAACAATCATCTCCGGTTTCTCCTTGGTCTTGGGAAGACCGCAAAGGAGGGTGACCCGCAGTGGTAACTCGCTATTCCGATCAAGGTCCTTCACAATCTTGATCCGGGCCGGCGATGTTGCCGTCACCGTCGCCAGATATACCCGGTGATCAGCAAGTACCACTTCTAACTGGCTACCTACTTGGGCACGCATGACAGTGATCAGGTGGTGGGCAATATTCTTAGGCAGCTCAAATTCTTTCGGACTAGCTGGCTGGTCAACAAAATAACGCTGCATTATTTCTCATCCTCCGCTGGCTTGTGGGCAATGATCCCGTGCCAATCGCCCATCTTCGTTTCACTGTCAATCACGAAGGACTGGTCCAGCATCTTCTGCCGGACCATCGCTGCCTTATCGTCAATGATCCCAGACGCCAGGAAGTAGCCACCCGGCTTCAGGTTGGCAAAGGCCTGCGGAATCAGTGGCACAATGATCTCCGCCAGAATGTTGGCAACCACCACGTCAACCTGCGTATGAATACCGTCGAGGAGGCTGTTGACGCCCACCTTGACGTCCTTAGCAACAGGATTGAGGTCCAGGTTCTTCTGAGCCGACCGCACCGCCACTTCGTCGATATCGTAGGCCTGAACATCGCCAGCTCCCAACTGCTTAGCGGCAATACTCAAGACCCCGGAGCCCGTTCCAACATCAATCAGTGACTCGCCACCACGGATGACATTTTCCAGCGCCTGCAACATCAATTTGGTTGTCGGGTGCGTTCCTGTTCCGAAGGCCATCCCCGGATCCAATACCAGGAGCTTTTCTTGCTTCTGCGTTGGCTGGTAGTCCTCCCATTGGGGAACAATCGTCAGTTCGTTGGTTACTCTCAACGGGTGATAGTACTTCTGCCAGACCGTTGCCCACTGTTGATTATCAACCACCGAAGACGTTACTTCATCATCCCCAGGGTTCAGGCCATAATCGTGCAACTTGGCAACCCGTTGCCGAATTGTTGGCAATAATTCAGGGACAAAGGTATTAGCAGGGAAATAGCCGGTTATGGCCGCTCCTGAAGTACGGTGCGGAATGGTGGTCGGATCAACGATCTCACCATGTTCCCCATACTTTCCCGGCTTGAGGTTGGCAAAGTCAGCGGCGTCATCAATCTGGACTCCCTGGGCACCCTCGTCGGTTAAAATGTAGCTGACCGCCTCAACGGCCTCGCTAGACGTAATCACTGTTACTGCTGTCCAATCCACTTAAAATCCTCCTTAAATAATAAAATCGCGGCCAAAAAGTAATGGTCACGATAGTTCTACGATCACCTATTCCGCGTCATCATCATCGGCACGTGATCGTTCATTTTCCCGCCGTTTTTCCTTCTCCATGTGGTGCTTCAGGTAGTCGATCAAATCGGCCTCGGTCAGGAAAATCCGCGGGTGATGTTGATGATGAAGTCGGACGTCGATTTCGTTGATCTTCAATCGGCCAGTCCAGGTATGGGAATACCGAATGATTACCCGATTATTTAGCCTGTGTTTACCAAACCGAAAGACATAGACGTGCTGTGGCGTCATCATTGGACGAATGTACTCTTTTTTATACATTAAATCATTCTCACGCATAAACTGCTTCGTTCGATTCAGAATGGTAACCACCTCCTCCATCGTATATTCGCGGCTAGTTAGCCATTTAGATAACTATATTTTATCACAAGGTTAAGAAAGTGCCAAAGTTTAATTCTTCTCCTTTTCCTACATTAGTATTAAGTGGTATACTGCTGACAATCTTATTATATGGAGGAAAACAATGGGTATCTTAATAACGTTACTCGTTCTGTGGCTCCTATGGAAATTAGGGGTTTTCACCCTTAAGATTATCGGGATCCTCTTCCTGGTACTATTAGTTGGTGCCCTCGTTCACGCCTTACTTTGGCCGATGATCGTGGTTGCTCTCTTGGTAGCCGGTTATGGGGCCCTCAACTAAAAGATTTACTAAATTCATCTAAAGTTTTTTAACAAAATTGAATCTTATTTCACAAATTTATAGCTTTTTTCACAAGGAATGCTATAATCGAATACGAGAGGAAATTCTCAAAATAGCACATATAGGATGAAAGGGAGACTGTTAAATTATGTCTAAGAATCATCAAAAAGTTGTTCTCGTCGGTGACGGTGCCGTTGGTTCAAGTTACGCTTACGCAATGGTACAACAAGGTTTGGCTGAAGAATTAGCCATTGTTGATATCAACAAGAAGCGTGCTGAAGGTGACACTTTGGACCTTGAAGATGCTACTGTCTTCACTGCCCCAAAGAAGATCTACGCAGCTGACTACGATACCTGCAAGGATGCTGACCTGGTAGTTATCACTGCCGGTGCTCCTCAAAAGCCAGGTGAAACCCGTCTTCAATTGGTTGACAAGAACCTCAAGATCATGAAGTCCATCATCGAACCAATCGTTAAGTCTGGTTTCAACGGTATTTTCCTTGTTGCTGCTAACCCAGTTGACATTCTGACTTACGCTGTTCAAAAGCTTTCTGGCTTCCCAAAGAACAAGGTTATCAGTTCCGGTACTTCACTGGACTCATCACGTCTGCGGATTGCCCTTGCTAAGCTGTTCGATGTTGACCCACGCGACGTTATGGCAAACATCATGGCTGAACACGGTGATTCAGAATTCGCTGCTTACTCCAGCGCTACTATTGGTGGTAAGCCACTCCTTGACATCGCTAAGGAAAACAATGTTTCCATGGATCAATTACT
The DNA here is from genome assembly GCA_945971245.1 of uncultured Lactobacillus sp. Classification (GTDB taxonomy): domain Bacteria; phylum Bacillota; class Bacilli; order Lactobacillales; family Lactobacillaceae; genus Limosilactobacillus. The sequence continues at coordinate 737 of CAMFOZ010000128.1, read as the reverse complement.
TAAGATCGAAGACGATGTTCGTAACAAGGCTTACGAAATCATTAACCGTAAGGGTGCTACCTACTACGGTGTTGCTACCTGCTTGATGCGGATTTCTCGTGCTATTTTGCGTGACGAAAACGCTGTTCTGCCTGTTGGTGCTCCAATGAGCGGTCAATACGGTGTCAACGAACCTATCTACCTTGGTACTCCTGCCGTTATCAACGCTAATGGTATTGCCAAGATCATCGAAGTTCCACTTGACGAACGTGAACAAAAGGCTATGGATGCTTCTGCTGCTGCCCTTACTAAGGTTGCTAAGGACGGTTGGGCAAAGCTTGAAGGTAACAACTAATTCAATTAGTTATACCTAATCCGTTAAAGCGGCTGGTCAGCTGACCGGTCGCTTTTTTCGTTTAAGAAAGGCAAATCATGAAAGCATTATCGATTCGGTCCGATTATGTAATGGATATCTTTAAGGGAACCAAAACAATTGAATACCGTAGCTGGTCAACCAACTACCGGGGTGATCTCCTGATCTGCGGTACCGCCAAAAAGGTCCATGGTGGCGTCCCCGGCTATGCCACCTGTGTTGCCAAAGTCGTGGGCGTTGAACAGTATGGGGAGCGTGATTACGGCTGGCAACTGGCGCACTTTGGTCCTAACGGTTCCTATTGGATTAACCCCCTCCCCGTCAAAGGTCAACTAGGCCTCTTCAACGTCGATGACCAGTTGATTGTTCCGGCGCCGATTACCGG
>CAMFOZ010000127.1 GCA_945971245.1 uncultured Lactobacillus sp. | reverse complement strand
GGCCTTATATCCCGCGACTAAAGTCACGGGTTTTACGGCCCAACTTCAATAAAGTCTTCATTGTCCGCCAGGTAACTATTAACGACCAGTTTGGCCCAATTGAAATTGATAAGCGGGTCTGGGATGGTATGAAACTAAAGCAAAATAGGAAAGAAAGCAGGAAGTAACGATGGCAAAATCAAGTTTCCCAAAAGCCAGCGAAGCTGCGTACAAAGGCTATGTAGTTAAACTGGACTTGACTGAAGAACAAAAGAAACAGCTAGACAAATGCTTTGAAGCAAGCAAGTTTGCATGGAATTTATTTTTAGGGCTGAATGAGTATCTTTACCACAAGAATATGCATGACAACCACCCTGACAAGTGGCAAGAACTCGTTGACCGGTCCGCTGAGTTAGCAGTAAAGAAAGTCAAGAATAACCGCCCACAGCGAGAAATTGACGCCTACAACGACTATCTCAAGGAAGCTGATCATAAAGAAGTCTATGAGTTAGCTCAGCCCCTTATCCAGAAGCAACTGGCTCGGCTGGAAAAGTCAAATGAGAAGCGTAAGAAGCCGGTTGCGGTAGAGGTAGCTCGACTGGGACATTATGATATGTGCAATATCATTACTCAGCTCAAGAAGGCCCACGATAAGGACTATATCCTTAATGACCCCAAGGTAGCTGCAACAGTCCCACGGACGGCGGTTAAGACTCTGGATGCTAGTTATCAGGCATTCTTCAACAATATTAGTCACGGCCGGTATGACTTGGCTGGTAAGCCTCGCCCGATGTACCGTTCAACTTCATGCGGGTACACAGAAGGGGTTAAGCCTCACTCCCTGTACCAAAATAAGCACGGAATGAAACTACAAGTTCCTAAGATTGGCTTTATAGTAGCTCGGACCAGTCGCCATTTACCAGCAGGTAAGGTAAAGACCATTCGTCTGCGTCATACACCAGCCGGGCGTTACTACGCTAGCTTATCTATCCAGCAGGGCAGCAATAGTCCACTCAATCTTAGCCGGATCCCAAAGAGCAAGATGGTGGGTGTCAACCTGAACTACAGCCGGAATAATGTGGTTACCCTGTCAAATGGCGAAGTCTACACACTGAACTTTGACAAACTGGAAAAGGCTATGGAGTACACTCAACGGCAAAGTAAGAAGCTCTCTGTCCGGAAGAACCGGTATGAGGAGCGCTATGCAAAGCTGAAAAACCAGCTCAAGGCCGAAGACAAGCTAGATCAGCTCCCAGAATTCAACTATGACTCCGTGCGGGGTATTCGGGAAGCTCGTCACACTCGGGCCAAGGCGTTTAACCACCTTGATAATCTGCGGAAGTACGAATGGGATGAGATTACCACCAAGCTGGCCCGCAAGTACCAACTCATTGTTATTCCAAAACTCAACATTCGGAGCATGGCAGCTCATAACCCGTACGGTAAGAAGCTTCTAAACCTCTCTAGCCTGGGAACATTTAGCCTGTTGCTACACCAGAAGGGCCGTAAGTATGGCTGCCACGTAATCGAAGTGGATCCGGCCTACACTACTCAGACCTGTCACTACTGTGGCAAAGTGGCCACGGATATTTTCGGCAGCAAGGATCATCCCCACAAGTACACAAAGCACAGTTGGATATGCCCTAACTGTGGGGAGACACTAGACCTGCACGAGAACGCCGCTGTCAACGTTCTGAGTAAGGGTATGGAACAACTAGAGAAGGATGCTAAGGCTCAGCAAGAGGCCCGCAAGAAGGCTGAAGAGAAGACCAAGGAAAAGGGTTGAAAATGAAGGATAAATTATCATGATTGTTATCTTTACAGGGGGCCTTCACCGTCTATTCAAAGACTATCAGAAAGCTAACATTACCGTAGTAATTAACAAAGGCTAATCTGAAAGAAGGCGAGTGGTAATGAAATTAGTACGTCGTTTCTATGCTAAAGGCCGCTGGTTTCTTGTTGTCCGAGAAGACCTGGGCAATAAGATTCAGTACCGGGGCTACGTAACCATCACTAAGCAGGAATTGGAGAAGCTTCATGTAGGCCCTTCAATTAACTTTCTTGGGGAAGCTAAGGAAGCGGACCTAGCTGGCATCTTTGACCCGGACCAGTTAGTGGCAGGTGTCGATACTGCAGACCCCGGTGAACAAGGTATGGCGGTAATCACGGCAATTACCCGTTTAGAGTTTATCGCCGGCGTGCTGGACGGCTACATTAAAAAACAGCAAAATTGAGAAGCTTTGATATAAATGCCCGGAGCAGCTACTTTGGTGTAGAGTTCCGGGCATCCCCATGCTGAGGGAGAGAAATTAAACATAGAAGGTCTAAGAGGTGTAAATGTGGAATTAATAAGCAAACTAACAAGCGAAGGTGATACTCAGTGGTAATTGTTCTGAATAACGTTATCTGCATTCTGGAGTTAGTCATGATGTTTGCTGACTTTGCGGCTCATCGTCGCTTCCAGAAAGTGCTGGCAAAGGTGTTTGACTACATGAACCAAGAGCATATTAATTACGTAGCCCGCTGGAATAGAATTGGCCACTTTTGCTCAAACATTGGAATAATCCCACTGCTAGGCTCAGCGGTTGCATCCATACTTGGCTCTTTTCAGTGGTCAACTATTGGGCTAGCAGTGGGAGCAATCTGCTTCACCCTGTCCTGGCACATTAATTCGCTGATGACAAGCAAACTTAAGAGAATTAACCAGTCGGGACAGAAACAGTAACAATGGTGCTAAGGGAGCATTACTCTTATCCCCAATTAAGGGTGAATGTAACAGAATAGGCAGGTAGAATTAGCAATAACAGGCAAGCAGAGGTGATTGAAACAATGGGAACGGCAGTAGACTTCATTGTAAACGTAGCAACGATTGTGGCCCTGATACTGGCCACAATCGCCGGCATTAAGTACAAGGGACTCGTAGCCACGGTTAAGCTAACCAAGGATGAGAAGAAACCCTTCAACCACCGGTACTACTTCTGTTGTCTACTGGTAGTTATCAGTGCTTCAATTGCCATGTTGATGCCTAACTCCTACTCCATTCCGGGCACGGCTGTTATTGGTATTTTGATAGCCATTGTTTGGCAGATACTAAGTCAACTGAATGCTGAATTGATAGTTAAGAAGAATTGAGGGTAAAAAATGAACACTATGGTAGTATATTTCGTTATTTCAATACTATGCTATGCCATGATCTTTGCTGATTACTTTGCCTGGAGACAATTCCGTAGGTTGCTAGCTAAAGCAAAAAACAAGCTCAGCGAAGAACAGACAGCGTACATGGCACGCCAAATGAAAATTGGCAAGTCCTTATCTGGCTTTGGCCTTGTAGCACTTGCTGGTTCGTTAATAGCTGCTTTGTTTGATCCAACACAGTGGTCGTCAACAATCGGGCTTGCTCTTGGGGCAATCTGTTTCGCCATGTCATGGCACAACACAACTGTCATGAGCAGCAGGCTAAAGACAATGGTTGCCGGTGGAAAGAGGGGAGACCAATGAGCTTCTGGGTGTGGGCCGTTGCCTGCTTGCTTGAAGTTGCAATGCTAGTTGCTAGCTTCCGGTCAGACTACCACTTTGGTGGGCTGCTATGGGTTAATCTGAAGAACCTTGACCGGGATCAGTTCGTCTACATGGCTAAGTGGGCTAAGAGGTCTCAGACAATCACCAAAGTGGGGATGATACCGGTTCTGTGTGGACTGATTGCTGTCTTTACTAGCTCAGTCGAGTGGATGACAATCTGCTTGTCGCTGGGAGCTATCTGCTTTACTCTTTCATGGCACATTACATCCACCTTGAACAGCAAACTAGAAGAAATAACGAAGGGTAGCAAGGATAAGGCTACTGAGAGAAAGAAGGACAAATAAATGAGTGACTGGATGTGGCTATCTATCGGCATACTAGAGATGACCATGGTAATTGCTGACGCGATAACTAATCAACGCTTCAGGTGGCTGCTGAGAAGGCGCTTCTTAAAGCTAAACCGTGATCAGATCATCTATATAGCTTACCGAGGCAGGAGAGCTACCATTATCTCCCGGCTGGGTCTGTTGCCCGTCCTGTGTGCTTTGATTGCTATTGTATTGTTTAACTCCACTAGAGCCATGGCAATCTGCTTTGCGATTGGTACAATCTTCTACACAATCTCATGGCATATCCGGTCCAATTTGGCTAGCAACATTAAGAGTGTAGCCCGGACCAGCGAGTGCAACGCCAGTGAAGAAAAGAAGTGAGTAGGTTGAAGAACGTAAGTAACATGGGTCTCCTAGTGTGGGCCGTTGTAGCTGTTCTAGCTATGGCTATGGCAGTTGCAACTATTTTGATTAGCCGACACTACCAGAACGAGTTAGAACAGCACATTGATAGTTTGAACGTTGAGGAGCAGCTCTACTGCGCACGGCAGAGCAACATTGCCTTTGTGCTATCAATGCTGGGGCTGGCAGTTATCCTAGTTTCAGCCATGGCCGGCATCCCTAACGAGCCGTTAAAAGACATTGCAATTGGCTTTGCTATCTATGCAATACTCGAAGGCGGAGCATGGCAGATCTTCTGGACATTAACCAGCAAGCTGAAGAAGAGTTAATGCAAGACAATAGCGCAAGACACTAGGAAAGCAGAAAAGGAAGTATAACAAGATGAACAACACGGATAAATTGGTGTACCGTTCGTATAACAACGGGCGCTGGTATGTAGTTATACGCCGCAACCTAGGCGAGAAGCTATGGTACTGTGGTTACACTACGATAACCAAGCAGGAAGCCAAACATGGTGACATCATCGACGTTACCTATACTGGAAAGGCAGGGGATGTTGGTTTAGCCGGCATCTTTGATCCAGACCAGTTAGTAGCAGGTGTGGACACTGCAGACCCGGCAACCAACTGGATGACAATTGCGGACGTGATTAACACGCTGGGAATGGCAGTTAGTCGGATAGAAGAAGACAGCAAAGAATAAAATTAAAGCCACTTAACCAATTCCACACTGGAACTTAACTAAGTGGTTTTAATTTTGCTATGTAACGAATTAGTTACTGTAAATGAACTACACACTGACTAAAGTCAGTGGTTTCTGGGAACACGAAGTAGTATTTA
>CAMFOZ010000126.1 GCA_945971245.1 uncultured Lactobacillus sp. | reverse complement strand
CATTATCCAAATCAGGTTCATTGGGTCGAGACGCTCAGTCTCCTCTCAGCCTGTCTGCAAGCTCCCCGTTTGTTCAATTACATCTTTAACTTAACATGATTGGCAAATTTGTCAAGGATGGTTCTGCCATTCCTAAAAGATAACCGGCATCTGGGGGATCTCCTTCAGGTTCTTCAACAGAATGGCGGTGATCTCACTAGCACTCTCCTTCTTCCCCCGTTCAATCCACGTAGTCATCATCCCCACAACGATGCTGATCCGCAGATTAATCGAATATTGGTAATAGGAGGATTCCACCTGGTTGGCCGGATCATACTTCTTAAGGAGGGTTGTAATTGCCGCCGTCGCATTTTGGATAACATCGATACGCTTGTTAGAAATCAACACCTCTAAAAGTTCAGACCGCTGTTCCCAGTACTCAAACACGGACTGCACAAAGACCAGCTGTCCCGCTTGTTCGCGATGATATTTCTTACTGAATTCATCTACCAGATTGCGAAAGAGTGAATCACACTTCCACTTGAGAATGTCCAATGGTTCATCAAAGTTCCGGTAAAAGGTACTCCGCCCCACCATCGCCTTCTCAACGAGTTTTGTTATATTAACCTCTTCCAAAGGAGTTGTCTTCAAGGTCTCAATTAATGCATGATAGAGGGCATTAGCCGACGTTTCCGACCGCTTATCGTTCTTGATATGGTACATAATAGCTTCCTCCGTCCCTTATTTTACGAATCAATTGTATCACAAAATAATTATGGTACAATTGTCACACAATTAATCAAATATATTCACAAGCCATTATTCAAAGGAACGTGATTCTTTATGGACGACAACGAAAAAGTAGCTAGTTCAGTCCCACAGCTAAGTCGGTCGTTAAATAGCCGGCATATCACCATGATCGCAATCGGTGGCGCCATTGGGACCGGGTTATTTCTCGGTTCCGGGCAGGCAATCCATGATGCTGGGCCCTCCATCATCATCTCCTACCTGGTGATGGGGATCTTCACCTACCTACTGATGAAGGCCCTAGGAGAATTGATGCTCTCCGACACCAGTAAGCACTCCTTCATCGATTTTGTCAACGTCTATCTCGGGCCCCGAGCCGAGTTCATAACCGGGTGGATGTACTGGATCTGTTGGATCAGTCTGGCCATGGCGGATCTGACGGCAACGGGGATCTACCTGAAGTTCTGGTTTCCCAATCTGCCACAGTGGGTCGGCCCCCTGATCATCGTCGGCCTGTTGATGCTTGCCAACCTAGTTAATGTCGGACTTTTCGGTGAAATTGAAAGCTGGTTCTCCCTGGTCAAAGTTGCGGCTATCGTTGTGCTGATCATTGTCGGGGTCATCATGATCTGCTCACACAAGGTTGTCAATGGCGTCACTGCCAGTTTCGGTAACCTCGTCAACTATGGTGGCTTATTTCCAACCGGGACACACGGCTTCATGATGGGCTGCCAGATGGTTGTCTTTGCCTTTGCCGGAATCGAAATGGTCGGGGTGACGGCTGGTGAAACTGCCAATCCCGAGACCGAACTCCCCAAGGCGATCAACACTCTGCCGATCAGAATTATCCTCTTTTATCTGGGCTCGATGATTGTCATCATGTCAGTCTACCCCTGGAACCAGATCAAGACGACCACCAGTCCGTTTGTCCAGGTTTTCTCCGCGATGGGGATCAAATACGCAGCCGGGATCATCAACTTCGTAGTCCTGACCGCTGCCATGTCGGCCACGAACAGTGCTCTCTTTACCACCAGTCGGACGCTTTATACCTTGGCCTCCAGTGGTAACGCTCCACACTACTTCGCCCAGTTGAGTAAGGAGTCCGTACCTAAACGGGCCCTGAACTGGTCGTCATTAGTTCTCCTGATTGTCGTGGCATTAAACTACTTTCTGCCATCCAAAATCTTCCAGATCATCTCTAGCGTCTCCACTATCAACTTTCTCTTTGTTTGGATCATTATCCTGGCCTGCCACATTCGTTACCGGCAGAAGAGCGGCAGGCCTGGTCTCTCGCCGATGCCGGGTTACCCCTTCACCGATTGGCTGACCTTACTCTTCTTCATTGGCATCCTGGTAGTCCTCCTAATCGAGCCGGCAACACGCCTGTCTCTTATTCTCTTCCTTGTATTCTTCATCATCCTGTTCTGGCAGTACCGGCTCCTTACCAACCGGCGGCAGAACTAGGCTATCACTAATTGGATCCCCCGGACGATCGCCATGACCGTCCGGGAGATCTTATTTTTTTACTTTAAAATATCAATAAAAGCCCCGTTCTAAGCGCCGCACCGTTCCTAAAATCGGTTATAATTTTAAATAGTTAGAACGATTCAAATTAGGAAGGAAAAAGCCAATGTTTTATTTTATTACCAGTCGTGAAGACATGCTGACGTCGGCTATTGAACTCGCTCAGGTTAAGCGGATGCATATCTTCGACTATCTCAAACTCGATTCCAAAATCGTCACCCTGCAGTACAATTGGGCCCACCATGAGGTCGAAGAGAAGCTCGGGGTCACCAATCGGGTCATCAACCTCTTCCAACACTTCCAACAATTATCCTACCAGTACACGGCTAATGACCAGGCCCTGATCAACCGGATCCTCCACCAGCCTAATCTGACGGTTAATAACCTCGTCGCCAGTCGTGATGGCAAGCAGCGAATCATCGCCCATCTCAATGGCGACCGGCTCTACTATGTCGACTACCGGGATAAATTCGGCTTCACCGATCGGCGTGACTACTACGATAACGGCTGCCTGACCTACACCGAGTTCTTTGAAGATAAGGCCCGGGTAGTTACCCGGCAATACTACGATGCCCAGGGACGGCCAAAAATCCTCTATCATTACCGAGGAGGAAAGTGCAACGTCCCCGTCCTCTGTCTGATCCAGCTCCATGACCAGGGACAAGTATGGGAATTCGATAGTGAGGACGAACTGCGGGCCTACTTCATGGACCAGCTGGCGGCAGCCGATGATCACGCAATCTTCATCAGTGACCGTTCTGATTACACCCTCAAGGCCTTCACACTGATGAATAATTCGGTTCCCCGCTACCAGGTTTTCCATTCTGTCTTCACCGAGAACGGGTTACCCAACGGTAAGTTATTTGCCGTCTACGAACCAGTTAAGCAGGCGCTGGCTGACCACCACCTCTCTGGCCTGATCTCGGCCACCCAGCAGGAGGCCACGGATGCTGGCAAGCGTTTTGCGACTAAGGCCAGCTACGGGATCCCGGTCACCTACATTCCCGACGACCAATTGCAAAAGAAGGTCCCATTCAGTCAGCGGACGCCGGGTCAGCTGATCGCGGTCGCCCGGCTGACCAACGTCAAGCGGCTTGACCACCTCATCAACACCGTGATCACGCTGAAACGGAAGCATCCTGAGGTCGACTTGAAGATCTATGGTTACGACGATGGCTGGAATAACTATGCCACTTCCCATTCACTGCGGAAGCTGGTTCAAGACAATCACGCTGAGGACTACATCCACTTCTGCGGGTACCAACACGATCTGACTAAGGTCTACGAGACGGCCCAGATTGAGGTGCTGACTAGCTCATACGAGGGCTTTGCCATGGCCCTACTGGAGGCCCAGGGACATGCTTGTCCGGCGGTTAGCTACGATATCAACTACGGTCCGGCAGAGATCATCAAGGACCAGGTCAGCGGCCGCTTGCTGCCGGAGGGGGACCTTCACGCCCTGTACACGGTCCTCAACGAATTGCTCAGCAATCCCGCTACCTTAGAATCCTACGCTGACCATGCCCAGGAGGTAGCCGCCAAGTACTCCTTTGAAAACGTCGCCGCACAATGGAAGAACTTCGTTACCACCGACAAGGATGTTCAGCGCGTGCTTGCTGACTAATCATTAAATAGGATTCCCCACGATTTAGAAAATTGCTTTTCTAAATCGTGGGGAATTTTGATACATTAATTTTCCTGATTACCGTCTGTTATTAAGGAGAGGATCAATTAGCATAATGATAATACGGTTGTCATTCGATCGATCTTCGAGATGCTTCATTTTCCACTTTGACGTGTTATAATAAGAATACAAAAAGCCCCCGAGGTTGAGTCGCTAAACTAGCAACCTCGGGTAGTGGTAAACTACCACTTAATTGTGAGTTTTAGCCTTAGCTTGATCAAAATGTTACTGGTGATAACAATTTTGACCCTGCGAGGCTTTTTTATTACAATCAAGCGCAATTTAACCACCCCCTTTCCTCAGGGGCTATATCTATTTTATAGTGTCTATAATCAAATACACAAGAAAAAACTAAGTATTACTAATAAAGAATAGTCGCGCAAGATCCCACATTGAGATTCTGTGCGGCTATTTTAATTACAGACTGATTGTTCTACTAAAACTTATGGTTATATTCAACCATCTTGGCACCATTCTCGTTAGCCGTAATCGTGGTTACCCCGGCGTTCGTTGGGAAGTTGCCGACAGTATCTACTCCCAGGGCGTCGGCAATCGTCCGGATAAATGTTCCATGGGTAACAAGAAGAACCCGGTCCCCATCGTCAGCCTTGTCAACCAAGGTCTTAAGTCCCCGGCGCCAACGAGCAATAATCTCATCGTAGCTTTCTGCTTGGCCGGTTGGGTCCATATCGTGCATCATGTTCCGGCCAGACTTCAGGCTCTCGTGACGGATGATGTCATCGTGGTCCTGGTAACCGTGCTGAACGGCGATGGTCCGCCAGTTAGCTTCGGAATCGAGCCCTTCGAAGTAGCCGAAGAACACCTCACGGAAAGTCTTGTCCGTGTAGGCAACGTCCGGAACGTGCTTGAGGTGCTTAATGATCCGGTCACGAGTTTGAACCGCCCGCTTCAGGTCAGAAGAAATAATAATGTTGTAGTAGGTGTCTGCCAGGGCCTTCCCGGTTGCGGAGGCCTGCTCTAAACCGTGTGGGTCCAACTCCATGTCGATCCAGCCCTGAGCCCGTCCTAGCTGGTTCAGGTAGGTCTCCCCATGACGGACGATATCAATTGTGATTTCAGTCATTATACTCAATCCTTTCTGGTAGTAAATCGTTTTGAGGTTAGTATATGGCAGATTGCAAGAAATAACTTGAACAAATCTATTGGCGCAGATTAAGCAA